>CAZZMK010000080.1:0-12130 GCA_964655185.1 uncultured Nitrospirales bacterium
CTCGTTGAAACTCCTCCTGAAGAACCTCCCCCTTCAATATGGAACTTTTGGAAAAAGCCGAAAAAAATCTCCGAAAAATCGACTACGAAACATACCCATCCACACCCAGTGCAAAAAAGATTTGACCCCTTAAAAGCAGTGCTTATCACTGGGACTATAATTATTGCTATGATACTAACCTATTTCGTAGCACCAATAGCAATTAATCAAATTAGAAACTATCTCAATCCGAAACCTTCCTATCCAGACGTAGAAAACCGTGCAATGCTCCTTCTCGAAAGAAATGCCCCGTGGGACACAGTCATAAAAGAAGCATTAACTGCTTATGAAACTGCCCCCACAGAGGAAAACAAAAATATACTCGCTGAGGTAAGAAATCGATTCGTAGAGTACGTTAACAGCCTTATTTCAAAACCGGAATTCAACCCATATGACTACGGCGAAGCCTCAAGAATAATTTCAGATGTAATGAAAATAGACTACGACCCACAGATACAAGAACTATACAGAAAAGTTATGGAAGAGATATCTGCATATAAAATGACCGTAACTCAAATCGATTACAATAATAAGAAGGCGGTATTTCATCTAAGTAATCCAAACTTCAAATTAAAAGAACAAACTGTCACCGAAGGCGATATGGTTCAAGATAGATTTTTGGTAATTCAGATATTACCATCAAGAGTTCGCCTTGAAGACAAAAAAGTTGTAATAGATGGAAAAGCAAGAAGGTTATCTGTTTCACTACTTGGTGATGTCAAACCTGATATATAAGGGGAGAAAACTATGAAAAAAGTTATCTACGTATTCCTTATCTCTGTACCATTTTTAATATTATCTTTCTCCTGCTCTACTGTAAGAGAGCATCTACCTTGGGGTAAAAACAAAAATAACCAAATGAGCAGTCAGGAGCACGTTTCCGAGCACATCAAGGCGCCCACAAAAGATGATTACATTGCCGATTTGAAAAAAATTATCGACAACGAAATCAAGTTATCCTCTACAGCAGACAGAAACAAAGTTTACCGTAGAAGACCTTATTACTGGAAAAACTATGCCACCTACGATACCCAAGAACCACAAATAGATATCCAGGAAACGGACATCAAATCTAAACCATATATTGCAAGAGTTAAATTAAACAAAATTTTTTATTATACCAAATTGCATAAAAACCGCCGTGATGCAGAAGAAGACAAAAATTTTATTAGAAGCGTAGGAGTAGAAACTCTAACTTATGAACTACGAAACGGGAGATGGATGAAAATAGGTTCAACTTTTATACCCGATAAAACAGAAAAATATGAGGGTAATCAGTGGATTCCAATCAGAGAGGAAGAAGTAGTAAAAGAACAATCTCTTGAACAACCAAAAGAAGGCTTCTTTAAACGACTTCGCTCCTGGATTTTTTAAAGACAATTTCTCAAGTGTCCCATCAAATAAGGCAAAATGATAAAGAAAGACACTAAAGAAATAATCGTTTGTATTATCGAACTACTTATAATTATCTCTGCTATTATTTGGGCTTATTTAGGGACAAAGACCGTATTTGTTGGTGAAACTGTAACAAGTAGACTCGCTACAGTATACGCACTAATCCATAATAAGACCTTCTATATAAGAGACTCCTCAAATTTTTCTCCCAATCCATTTGAGCAACGAACCGTCGACAAAGTAAAAGGTAAGGAGGGAATTATTTCAAGCAAACCGCCAATTTTCTCCTTAATAATGGCTGGTGAATATCTCATCCTCAAAGAATTTGGCTATTCTCTTGATAACCCCCAACACTTAAAACCGATTGTAAGATTCTATATAATCTCACTTATTATTCCTCTATTTGCTCTCTCCCTTTTAATAATTTGGCGTTTTCTACATAGTATTTCAGCAAGTGCACCTGTAAGAATTGCTACACTTGCAGTGTTAGCCTTTGGCACACATTGGTCTGCGTTCTCCCCCCACTTCACGAATCACTTACCCGGGGGTGCACTCCTAATAATCTCGCTATACTGTCTCTGGAATATTTATAGAGACAAAAGGTCTTCTATTTATGGACTTTTGGGAGGAATATTTTCTTCCCTGGTATTTACCATTGATATGCCTCTTACAATATTCGTTGCAGGCGGGTTTCTATTTCTCCTATGGTACAAAGGACTTAACAAACTAATTTGGATACCTATTGGTGCACTACCAGTATTACTAATCCATTTCTCTATCATGTTTCACATAACAGGAAGTATCCTCCCAGTTCAAATAAGTAACGCTCCATTCTTGTTTGAGTCTTCATATTGGCGGCATCCCGTCGATGTTGATGCACTGCACCATCCTAAATTAGTCTATACCTTCAATATACTTGTAGGACCGAAGGGAATATTCTTGCTATATCCCGTCTTAGTATTATCTTTACTTAATTTCTTGCCTAAATTTTGGAACTCTTATTCCCCAGAATTAAAGAATTTGTTTATTTCATTACTAATTTGTTTCATAGTGCTCAACATCTACTACATACTCTCTACCAACAATTATGGAGGTATGTCCTACGGATTCAGATGGCACGCAGGAAGTATGCCTATTTTAGCCCTCGCGAGCATTCCATTCCTTGAAAAGGTCAAAAAAAATAAACTATTTTGGGTCTGTTGGTTTTTCCTATTTGCTATCTCTCTTTACTCATCATTCGAATGTAGACAACATCCTTGGTCAATTGATAAAGAATGGACCACAAGGCTAATTTTCGGACCCCTGATATAACCATTATTTGCTTCTGAGAGATAAAACAGAAACTTAACCTACACTAAAACCTAATTCTGGTTCCCGGAAATGCAGTTAAACTAAACTCTATATTAATGTCCGTTCCTCTTTCTCTTTCAGTCCATCTTATTCCTATATCCCAGCAGTGTAGATTTCTTCTAATCTCGTATGTTTGCCTCCTTAAATCTCCATTCTCGAGGTCATAAATATGCTCAAAAGCAACCGACCATTTATCACTGATCTTATAGCCTAATCCATATAGGATATCTTTATTAAAAACTTCTTCTTCAGTTTCTGCAAGCATATAACCTAAACGCCCATTATATTTCCCCCCAATAAAAGTATTGTCAAAGTAGAAAAGGCCCAATATTCTGGAGTAATCGCCAAAAATCAAATCATAATTTCTCTCGAACGGAAGACTGTCTTTATCCCAGAACCAATCTTTTATTTTATCTTTCAACCTTGTTTTTAAACCATACCCATTCACCAATTCATACCATTTAACCTCCTCTCCAATATGTTTCTCAGCCACCAATTGCATCCCATACCATATCCTGGGTCTTATATCAATTTCCAATTCATAATCATCTGATTTGTGATACTCATTCCAGAAATCGTTACCCTGATACAAACTAATCCTCGCAATCTGCCATACCTCTTGAGTTTCCGCATCTTTTCCGTAGAAAATATTGTCTATTTTGGATTCTATCCTCGCTTGACCTGTGACAACATCCAATGGGTCAAAATAATACCTATCATCTATGTTATAAGCAGATGGCGTCCTATATGAAAGCGTCAAAGATGGCAGAATAATATGCTTAATTGCAGAAAAATCAAGAAAACTCCCAAATACTCTGATAAGACGGGTTTGAAGAGTAACACCAACCTTTTCAGAAAGCCCCCCTATACTTTCATCCTCATTTACTCTTTCAGAGTACCAGTTTACTTGAGTCTCTGCAAACGGGGTCACTTTTATAGGTCCTATAGACTTCAAATCATAGGTTAATCTTAAAACATTAACCGTTCTAAAAGAATCATACTTATAAACCTCTCTGCGATTGTATCCTGTAAATGTATCAAAAGATAAGTAAATATTATCCGTCAATGGATGCTCAAGCCAATGAAAAGTAAACTCGGGCAGTCTTTCCGTTTCATTGACCCACCCATGCGTTCCAACGCTCGTAGTCCCAGTAATTATATATTCTGGCTGTCTATAGGTAACATTCAAGAAAGTTCTCGGCTCAGTTCTATCCCTATATTCTTTGTAAAAGAAATCTTTGTAAAACTCGCTATCACTCCAGTGCTCCAGTTGAGTAAGGACCAACAAGTCATCACTGGGCTCGAATCTATGTTTTATATGAATATATCCTCGCTCCTCAGTAGTATACAAACCGTGAGCCTCACCTTTTGTTCTATAGAAAAAAGAAGGCGGCTCGTCCATATAATCCCAATAAACATCTCCACCGAAGCCTACTCCCTCATCTTCTGTTAGCATTATCCTCGGTCCGAGGCTAATATTTCCACCAATCTCATGTTGATACCCAACATTAATATAACTACCTATTCCAGATTCCCTACCTACATCAAAATCAAATCCCCCTAAACTACTCCCCTCTCCTAGCCACAATGGTAAAAACAAAGGAGTTGTAACCTTACCTATCTGTAGGCGCAGATACTCCGCCCTCTTAAACTTACTCCCTTCTACCTCCAAACTCTTTACCTTGATTCTATAATGAGGCGGGTCTCTATCACAGGTAGTTAACCAAACATCCTCAGCATAAAAAGAATCCTTCCCCCTTATTTCCAATTTACCCGCGTGGAAATAGAACGGCCCTATTTGTCCCTTTGCATCTTCCATATAACCAGTGTTATTAAGTAAATTGAAATCAAGAACACCTGCATAAAAATTGCGAATAGGGTCTTTTATCTTCAACTGCTCAGCATAAATCCTACCTGTGGTCAATCTCTTTTTTTCCATCTCTTCTTCAGACATTAAAGGCTTAAATATCTGTGGATATTGCACAATAGATTCCTTTGGAGGGGTCGTATAAACTATTCTATTTGCCTTTAGTTCAGAATCCTTTTGTGTAATTAAAACATCACCTTCTGCTTTTATTTCACCTATATCTTCCGTATAAGTAAATTTGTCCGAGCGAAAGTATAATTCTCCAAATTTCAGTTTCACATTCCCCTCAAGTATAGTTTTGCCCGTGTCCAATTCCCGCTTCATCTTGTCCGCCTCAATATCCTTAAAAGGCTGTTTCCAATCAGGGGGTACAAAACCTTCTGCTTCAGAACCAATTGTCAGCGGTTGGGAAAAAGCATCCCTTAAAGAACGAGGCTTCAAATTTAGCATCGGATTTAATGATGGCTTTGTCGAAATAGGGGCTCTAATTTTCTCAAGCGGTGGATATTTTTTTACTCCCCCACCAGTAGCACCGACCTTCTCCTCTTTTATCTCCTCCTGTCCCTCCTTTTTTCTCGAAGCAAAGTTTTTTTTAACCTTTTTCTCTACACCGTCATTAGAAGTATAGGTCAGCGATTCATCTTTAGTACTGCCAATTACATCCATATCATTTATACCATCACCTACACAATAAAACTCAATCGAAAATAAAAAAGCAAAGATAACAACTAATATCATTACCATTCCAGCCTCAGATACTTTCAAAAAACCCATTAGTTATTCCCCAAATTACAATTCATCTTTTAGGTTAACTCTGCTACTTTTCAGGCAAAAGAACCCAAAATACCGGTACTTTTTTCTTTTGAGATTGAGGCTTTACTACTGGTTCAGAAACCGCAGATTCCTTAACGTTCTTCCCCATATCACTCTGCTCATTCACCTGTTGGGCTTTGTCCTCGGCATCAGCAGGTTTCATCCCTTCTTCTACTTTAGCGCCGTTAGGCGGATTAGACTTATCGTCAGCCAGCAATGGAGATTGCACCAAAATAAAACTAAACAATACAAATACTAAAACCAACAAATATAAAAATCTAACAATACTCATTGCCTAACCTCCATTTCTTTTTCTTTTATGAAATTGAGGACCTGTTCAAGAGATTTTACGCCATTAGAGCCACCCATAACTTGTACTGTCAGCGCACCCACTGCATTAGCCAATCGAGCACACTCAAACAGCGGATAGCCGTAAATATAGCCATACAGGAAGCCTCCGCACGCAGCATCGCCAGCACCAGTTGTATCAACCACAGGAACTTTATATGCTGGCAAACGAATAGTCTCATTACTACTCTTCACCAAAACTCCCAATTCACCAAGTTTTATCACTGCAATATCAACACCATAACTCAAGTAGAAATCTGCTATATCTTCTGGCTCTTCCTTACCCGTATAATGTCGTGCCTCTTCCCAACTTGAAAACACAATATTCGTATACTTCAAAGCAGGTTCTATATGAGGTAACCATATACCTTTACCGTCATAGCAAGTATCTATAGATGTTTTAACTCCCAATTCCCTCGCTTTCTTAAAAACTCTGCCCATCGGCTCACCGTCAAGTCGAGGGGTAATGGAACTACCGCCCCAATGAAGGACCTTCGCCGAAGAAATTACTTCAAAGTCCAAATCTTCCTCACTTACACTCGCATTAGTTCCAACATGGTGGAGGAATGTCCTTTCTCCTTGCGAATTAATCAGTACTACTGTCGCAGAAGAACTATACTCGCTTGTCCTCTTTACTCCGCTTACATCCACTCCTGCAGAAGTAAGTACATTTATAATGAAATCACCAAACCTATCATTCCCCAACTGACCAATAAATGCCGACTTCCCACCAAGTTTACTAAACACTACCGCAGTAACGCCCGCTAATCCTCCAAGATGTATCTCCAATTGTGGAACCAGAGACAATGTACCCTTTTCAGGGAATTTGTCTACTGGTCTCACCATTACATCCGCACACACTACACCTACTGTTACTAAATCTACACCCATAACTTTACCCTTTAAGTTAAAAGCCCAATTCCTTACTTCAGTATATCAATATTTAGACTGTTTTTCAAAAAAGTGACATAATAAATCTACACTTTCAAGTTCCCGCACAACTCAAATTAATTTTTACTCAATTCATAACCTCAATAAAAATACTAATATTAATAAAATTCTTACTATCCCTTGACCTGATATCACAACATATAGTAAAATTCTTATTCGAGATACCGAAATATTTGTCCCTATCTCGAGGGGTTTTAGTTCCCTTAATAAGATGATGGGGGTATAATATTTTCAAAAGGGAAAAGAATGACAAACGAAGACCTCTTAAAATTAATGCAAGATGCGCTCGGTTTTGCTTCCATCGGGCTTGTTAGGTACAAGTTAAATGGGGAAATAGTCTTTATTGACCAAAATGCTCTTAAAATTTTCGAGATAGAAGACCTTTTCCCTTCCCCTGAATATGTAATAGGTAAGAAAGTATCCGACATACAAAAATATGTTTTACCCCCAGGGCTAATAAGGAGGAAAATATCAGAAGATGGTTATGTTAAAGCATTTGAGTATCCGCTCGAAACATTAAAAGGCAAGAAAAAATGGTTCCTTCATTACTCATACCTTGTCTGGGACGAAAAAACAAAAGAAAATTGTATTCAGGTGATACTTCAGGACATCACAGAACTAAAAGAAACTAAAATCCACTTAGAATGGGCAATAAACAGATTTCAAGCAATCGCAAACTCAGCAAACGGTGTAGCGTTAATAGGATTTGACACAAACAAAAACATAGTCCTCTGGAATACCTACGCTGAATATTTATATGGTTTAAATCATAGTGAGGTCTCAAAACTTGACGACCTATCAGATTGTTTAACCAAAGACCAAATTAACCAACTGCATTCCCTTTTAGACAAAATTTTCCAAGGGGAAACTATCAAGGACCCAATTATTTGGAGTATTAAAAATAAAAAAGAGGGAAAGGAAAAAAGAATAAGTTTTACCATTACACCTGTTCACGGAGAGAACTCTATAAAAGAATCATTATCCATCCAAATAGATATCACAGGAGAGTATCTACAAAGAAAGGAACGCGAAGCCCTTCAAGCACATTTAGAACAGGTTAGGAAATTAGAAAGTATTGGGACCCTCGCTGCAGGCATTGCTCACGAGTTCAACAACATCCTAATGGGTATTCTCGGAAATGCAGAACTCATTCTCCTATACGGCGAAAATCTGCCACAAAAACTCAAAGATTATATACAACAAATCAGAAATTCCACTCAACGAGCAGCGAAACTAACAAGAGACCTACTTACTTATGCAGGAAAAGAAAAGGAACCGCTTCATATAGTTGATTTCAACGATTTGGTACGGCACTCAATAGACTTGCTTATTCCAAATGTTAATAGTAATATATCTGTTTCTTTAAATATACCCAATAATATACCATCTATCGAAGGCGCACCTAATCTATTAACACAAATGGTCATCCAAATATTCAATAATGCAGTCGAATCGCTTCCAGAACACGGAGGAAATATAAAAGTTGAGGTTGGAAAAACGCATCTCTCTGAAGAAGATTTAAGAAAACTGATTTACTCAGATAATGCCACCCCTGGTGAATACGTCTACCTATCTATCACTGACACAGGAACTGGAATAAAAGCAGAACATTTACCAAAAATATTCGACCCATTTTTCTCTACTAAATTTCTTGGAAGGGGACTTGGTCTCTCAACAGTAGCCGCTACTGTAAGAAATCATAGGGGCGCAATCAAAGTTCAAACAGAAGAAGGTAAAGGAACTACTTTTACCGTATACCTCCCCGTACTTAAAGCAAAAACAGAAACCGAAAAGGAAGCCGATAAAGGCACTATTTTAATCATTGACGATGAACTTGAAATACAAAAACTTCTATTCAAAGCCCTCTCCAAAAAAGGTTTTAAGATACTACAAGCATCGAACGGAACTGAGGGCTTAGAATTGCTAAACAATTATAAGGGCAAAATTGATTTGGTCATATTAGATATCCTTATGCCTGGCATTAGTGGGACCAAAGTACTTGCAGAAATTAATGCAAAATATCCTGAGTTACCAGTCTTAATTATATCAGGATATACTGAAGAAAACTTAGAGGAAGCAATATCTCATCTCAAATACTGGGATTTTATGATGAAGCCGTTCTCTTTAGGAGAAATATCAGGAAAAATTAAGGAATTCTTCGAAAAGAAAAAATCTAAATAGCAATCAGCAATTAAACGGACAAATTGAGTTTTTCTTTCGCCCTAACCAGATAAGCGAGATATCTGTTAGTAGGACATTCTATCCCCAATTCCTCACCCAATCTCCATATAGCGCCATTCAATGCATCTATTTCTGTTCTTCTTCCTAATTTCAAATCTTCTCGCATACTCGCATAATGTTGAGCAGTTGGCGGAATCAAAACATTAAAAAGATGGTCTATATATGCTTCAGGGGTTGGCACTATCATCGGAATATTTTTCCCCATAGCCACTGCATAAAGTTCAGTTATAACCTCTTTCATTATCTGAATAGTCTCTTCAGTATCCAAGAGTTTGCCGTATGGAACATCCAGAAGAGCGGAAAGAGGATTTAATGCACAATTATACGCTACCTTTGCCCATATCAAGCCTTTTATATTCTCATGGTAGATAGTAGGAATCCCTGCACCATCCATCAACTTAACAATCTCTTTTACAGTTCCTTCCTCAGGTCCTCCTTCAAACCTCCCAAGAGCGGTAGGCTCTGCAATAACAGTAACTTGTACAAACCCCGGCTTAATTACTCTGCTACCAAATATCACCCTCGCGGGTATCATCCTTGACATCCCCACATATTCCGCAATTTTCTCAACATTCCCCAGCCCATTCTGATAAGAACAAACAAGGGTATCCTCCCTCAAAATTGGACAAATACTTTGCATCGCTTCCTCGGTATCGTACGACTTAACTGCAAGCACTACAAGGTCAAACTTATCTTTCCACTCCTCCACAATATGCGTAGAAGACTCAAAACCTTTTATATGATGGTTCCCCCATATCCCTGATATGAACAAGCCCTCTTTCTGAATAGCAGATATCATCTCTTCCCGCCCTACCAATGACACTTCCACTCCTGCTCTCTTCAAAAATCCCCCTACCACACATCCAAGTGCACCAGCACCAAAAATTAACACTCGCATTATCTATTCTTCCTAATTTCCCTTGAACGAAGACTATACAACTAATCAATAGTCTTCCAGAACTGGTCAATTACTTCTGTTAGTTCACTAATCAAAAAAGGCTTTCTAATCTTTGCAAGGAGGATTTTATCATACTCTTCCGGAAGATTCTCAATCTGCGAACCCGTGCAAAGAACAACAGGAATATTATAATTGCCCTCTTGAATTTGAGATAACATTTTCTCTACATCTTGTTCAGGTGAACCTATATCTAATACAATTAGCCTTATCCTACAACTATCTTCCTCCTTTAATAAAGATAGTGCGGATTCTAAATTATCCTTACAAATTACATTATACCCCCTCGAACCCAGTACCCTCGTAATAATAGAACCAAGATGCCTTTCATCGTCAATTAACAATATGCTATCCACTTTTCCTACCTTCTCCAAAGACCCACTTACCTCCGCTATATTAGATTCTTCATCATCTTCACTCTTTGAAGGAAATATAAGAATTACCTTTGTCCCTTTATTCTCCTCACTCTCAACCTTAATAGCTCCCTTATGCCTACTCACTATGCCATATATAGCAGACAAACCCAATCCACGACCCAAAAATTTCGTTGAAAAGAACGGGTCAAAAATTTTTTTTAGATTCTCAGGGGGGATACCACATCCGGTATCTTCAATTTCGAGTTCTACATATTTTCCTGCTCCTATCATAGAGTTGTCCGCAAGAAAATCTGAGAGCATTGCTTCAGTGTATAAGTGCTCACCTGTTCTTATGATAATTTGCCCAGTTTTATCACCTATAGCCTCAACAGAATTCGCAACTATACCTAATACCACCTGCCTAAGTAATAATTCATCACCTTCAATCCAAAGTGGAACATCAACAAGTTCTAAATTAAGCGTAATCTTTCGAGTGATTGTAGCATTCAGAAGCGGTGTAATTTTTCTCAAAAATTCATTTAATTCAATCCTTTCCCTTTTTACAAACACACCCTTGCCCGCATACAACATCATCTGCTTACATAGGTCACCCGCTTTGTTTATAGCACTCTGAATTTCATTTAAGTGCTCCGAAATCTCCTTAGGAACTTGTTGCGGATAATAGTCAGCAAATATTAAATCTATATGTCCCTGCATAACCATTAGTAAGTTGTTGAAATCATGAGCAATTCCACCTACAAGATTCGCAAGACTTTCTTTTTTCTGTAGGTCTAACATCCGTTCCAATTCCCGTTTTCGCTCCGTTATATTCCTCATTAGAACAGAAAAGCCGGCAATATGGTCGGATGCAGAAACAATAGGTAAAATGGAACACTCGACTATTTCCCTCGGAGAATAGGTTTTTTCAGAAAGTTCACATTCTACCACCTCAGACTTACACTCCCTATTCACAATTCGCGATATAGCAGATACTAACTTTTCTCTATCACTATCCACCACTAATTCAAATAAATTGGGTGATGAATGCAATGTTCCTAAGCCAAGCATCATACTCGCCGACTTATTTACGAAAGTTATTCGGCCACTTATATCAATTCTTACATATCCCTCTACCAACTGTTCTACTATATTCCTATACAATTCTTCGCTTCTTTGAAGTTTTTCATATGCCAAAACCTCCCCTGTAACATCTCTAATAATCCCGTCATAGCCTGCAACCTTATTATTCTCATCAAATATAATAACCGCTGTATTCTTTATCCATCTTATCTGTCCATCCTTACGATATATCCTGTGAGTTATCGGCGGTTGGGGCTCACCCCTCATAAGTGCATTCGCATAATTAATTACTCTATCCCTATCCTCCTCCACCACCATATTTAGCCACAAATAAGGGTCTTTCTTGAAATCTTCAGGAGTGTACCCAGTAACACTCTCACAACCCGGTGAATGAACTGTTTCAACTACTTCTCCATTCTGAATTACTACATGAAAAACATAATCGGTAACCGCCTCAAGCATCCGCTTGTATCGCTCTTCACTTTCCCTGATCTTTCGCTCTAATTTAGTGCGCTCTTGAATATTTTCACCTATTGAGACTACCCACACTTTGTCTTCAGTAAGCTTTACAGGCACATCCAACCACCTTACATAAATCTCCTCCCCTCTACTATTGAATATTGGATGGTTCCCTAAATAAGGCTGAGGATTACTATACATCTGCTTAATGTATTTCCTGATAGTCTTTTGCCACGGAGCAGGAATAGCAAAGTCTATGAAATCCTTCCCAAGTAG
>CAZZMK010000081.1:0-2928 GCA_964655185.1 uncultured Nitrospirales bacterium
TCAGATATTATGGAGAAAATAGTCGAAACGGCCATAATTAATAATGAAAAAATACCTCGTGAGATTCGCAACAAGTTTGGAGAAGAGTTTTATAAAATTTATAGAGGAGTTTTTTAAAAATAGAGAATCAATAGATATCAATAAGAGTAGAGGACCTTCAAAAAAATGGCAAAAGTAGAATTAGTTAATCTAAGTAAGATTTATCCCAATGGCATAACAGCAGTTAAAAATGTAAATTTAACCGTGGAGGACAAAGAATTTGTAGTATTGGTAGGACCGTCTGGATGTGGTAAAACAACGACCCTCCGTATGATAGCAGGGTTAGAGGAAGTTTCATCGGGAGAAATATACATTGATGGGAAACTTGTCAATGATACTCATCCAAAAGACCGTGATATTGCAATGGTATTTCAAAACTATGCGCTTTACCCACATATGACAGTATATAAGAATATTGCTTTTGGTCTAATGTTAAGAGGACTACCAAAGGCGGAAATAGACCGAAGGGTAAGAGAGGCTGCTGAGATTTTAGGACTTACAGAATATTTAAACTGTAGACCTCGAGTACTATCAGGAGGCCAGAGACAAAGAGTAGCGGTGGGGAGAGCAATTGTAAGAAAGCCAAAGGTATTCCTTTTTGACGAACCACTATCAAATCTTGATGCGAAAATGCGTGTACAAATGCGAGCAGAGATATCAAAACTTCATAAGCATTTGCAAGCAACAATAATCTATGTTACTCATGACCAGATAGAAGCAATGACAATGGGTGATAGGATTGTAGTTATGAATGAGGGTGAAATTCAGCAAATTGGAACTCCCTTAGAACTTTATCATAAGCCAAGAAATAAATTCGTAGCCGGATTTATAGGAACTCCTCCAATGAATATGGTTGAAGGCTATATAATCAATGAAGGAGAAAAACTATGCTTTGTTAATAATTCTCAAGGCATCAAGATAGAAGTTCACCCTAAATATACAAATTCACTTACAAAATACTTAAATAAACAAGTAACACTGGGAATCAGACCTGAAGATATTGATGTACATTTAACAAGGCAAATTATAGAAGGAGCCTCTTTGATATGCAAAGTAGAGGTTGTAGAACCAATGGGCTCTGAAATGAACATTTACGCATCTATAGGGAGTACCTCAATTGTAGCAAAAACCAAGTTAGAGATAGAGCCTGAACTTGGTAGTTCCATTACATTCAAAATTAACTTAGAAAAATGCCACTTCTTTGATTCGGAGACTAATTTAGCAATTAATCTATCTAAGCAGGAAACGGAGTAGAGATTTATGAGAAACCCTATAACCTACTTAGAGGAGCAATTTCAAAACATTTTTAATTCCACACCACAGGTTATTGTAAAAGCCCCAGGAAGAATAAATATCATTGGGGAACATACAGACTATAACCACGGTTATGTACTTCCAATGGCACTGGAACAATCTATATATGTAGCCGGGAAGAAGAGGAATGATTCTATTCTTAATTTTACCACCTTAAATACACATAGGAGAAGTATTGCGGATATAAACTGCCCAGTAAGAAATCCTATAGAACCATGGATGGACTATATTACTGGAGTTGTTGCAGAACTTAAATCCCTTGGTTATTCCCTCACCGGTGTGGACGGGACGATATATGGAGAAGTGCCTATTGGATGTGGATTAAGTAGTTCCGCGGCATTAGAAATGGCAATATTAAAGTTATTTGAAGCATTAAATGGCTTCCAATTAAATGATATCGAATCTGCTAAATTAGGTCAACGAGTAGAAAATAATTATCTTGGGTTAAAATCAGGGATAATGGACCAATTTATTTCGAGATGCGGTAAAAAAGAGCACGCCCTTTTCATAGATTGTAGAACACTTCACTTCGAACTTGTTCCTCTTCAACTCAATGAATATATTTTTGTAGTTTCAAATACTAATTGCCCTCGTGGACTTACAGACTCAAAATATAATGAACGTGTATCTGAATGTCAGGAAGCGGTAAAAATACTAAATTACGTAACAGGTAAAAATATGAAATACTTAAGGGACTTTACCCGTGAGGAACTTGAACAGGCTCGAAATAATATGAGCGATACAATTTACAGAAGGGCTTTACATGTAATAACTGAAAATCAAAGAGTCCTCGATGCATTAAAAGCATTGAAAAATAATGACATAGAAGAATTAGGTAGATTATTAAATCAATCAGATTACAGCCTACAAAAATATTACGAAGTTACAAATAGAGAGTTGGAAGTAATTACCGAGATTGCCAGAAATATTGAAGGGTGCATTGGAGCAAGAATGACGGGAGCAGGATTTGGGGGATGTACAATAAATCTTGTAAGAAAAGATTGTGTAGATAAATTTATACCAACTCTCCTCGAAAAGTACGAAAAAGAAACTGGCAGAAAAGGGAATTGCATAATCTCCTCCCCTTCCGAAGGTGCTTGTGTGGTAAAAGTTTATTAAAATGTTATGCAATTATTTCCTATACTATGTATAGTCCATCACCAGCACACATTTAATTTTAGCCTCCTCGCTTATACATGAAGACCATATATACCCCGTAGGTAGAAATGAATAATTATTCGTCTCTACATTTTTATTACTGCAGAAACCAAAACTGAGATTTCAAAAATAGTTTAGTCCTTAGAACATCTCTGATTTCTCATATGAGTAAGCGATATCAACAATCTCAGGTAAGTTCATTATAACACTCTTCTCAATTTTAGTATTATTAAACGTATACCAATATGAGGTAAACTAAACAACAACCAAAATACCATTACCCCCGAAAAAAAGACATCAAGTGCGAAATTTTTCGCAAAATATTGAATTTTTCCGCACAATATGGTATTATTTTATCAGAGAATAAAAATTTAGTATACGTAAAGGAGAAAAAATAATGACAATAAAAAAAGTGGT
>CAZZMK010000082.1:0-7367 GCA_964655185.1 uncultured Nitrospirales bacterium
GAATTAATCAAAATACTTCGCCGTGCAGGGTGATGATTTAATTACTTGAAGTGGATAGAACTTTCTTTACCTTTGCCATTAAACGAGATTTGCGTCTTGCAGCTGCATTAGCATGAATTACTCCTTTGGCGCAAGCCCTATCTATTGCAGATATTGCCTCCCGTATTCTTTTTTCTCTCTCTTCCGCATCCGCTTGAGAGTTTAAAGCCATTAATGCTTTCTTTATCATAGTTTTCATTCTTGAGCGGATGGAAGCATTTCTTAGTCTTCTTTTTTCGTTAGTTCTTATTCTCTTTATTTGTGATTTAATGTTTGCCATATTTTATTACCTCGCTCTTTTGTATGTTACAAGAACTCAATAAGTGGGAATATTATATCAACCATACGATGAATATTTCAAAAGAGATAAGAGAGGATTGGTATAGTCTCCATCATTATTTAAGCAGTTTCAATATGGTATTATAAACTCCTCATAATATTTTTGAATTGCTTCTAAAGCGATGAAATTAAAATTATGTAAAATAGCATTACGGTTAATTGCTTTTTTAGGATTTGGACCTCTTGTTCTCCCATGGATAAAAGAAGAGCAGGAACGGATTAGCATAAAACAAACTATTGTGTTATGGGGCTGGTTAGGGCTTATCTTTTTGGCGGTTACTATAGTGGGACTAATTTATTCGTATATAGTTATTTATTTCCCAGATATATATCAAGAGTATGAATTAGAAGGATGGTATATTAGTATTTTAAGAAAAATATTACTCTGTTGGCTTATATTTTGGTTTTTCGGCTTTATATGGGGTGTGACAGGAAGTAACCAATTGTTGCCACTGGTATCAAAGTTTCTCCTTAGTAAAATCTTGTTTGCGATAGTATTTTTTCTTAATTCGTTAGTTTTGATTCTTTTTTTATCTGGATTTGCTTTGTTGAGTTGGAGCAGTATATTGCTAAAAAGTTCATCAGAATCTTCACCTCCTGTTGTGTATGTCTTATATGATGACCTTGATTATTTGCCGAGATGGATATTTAAGATTGGTTTTTTCCCAGTTATTAAGGCTTCGGTGGATAATTACGGAAGAGGTTCTGTGGCATTGCTGGTAATTAACAAGAAAAGTTTGTCTGAAGCACTGAAGCATGCGCATATACTTTTTCTCGCCACTCACGGGACAGAGGAAGGGATTCTGTCGAGGGATGGGCTTATTAAGCCTGAAGATGTAAAGAATATGCAAAGGAATTATAATTTGCGATATGTATATTTATCAGGGTGTAAAGGTGGAAATCAGAAAGCACTATGGGAAGAGGCTTTTAATCCCGCAGAGGTGTTTGCCTATACAAGAATGACTGCTACTTTAGAGCATATCGCTTGGTTTTGGTTTAGCGCTCCAAAATTGATTAGGGGAGATAAATTAATATTTACGGGCTCTTAATTGGTTGGATTAAACAACCCAGGCTATTCTTTTAGTAATTTCTTAATCTGAAGTGGGGATAGTTTTTGTGGTTTTTTTATTAAGTAAGCAAGATATATTATTTTTGCAGAGTGCTCAACTCTTTCAAGGTACGAATATGCCTGCTCTAAATCTTTTCCCAATGTAAGTACCCCGTGAGATTTAAGTATCACTGCGTTGTGATTTTTAATCCACGGCTTTATTACTTCTGCACCTTCTTTGCTACCTGGCGTAGCGTATTCTGTTGTAGGTACTTCACCTAACGTCATTATTAACTCTGGGAGAAGAGGCTCTACTAAAGATAAGTTCACTAATGATATTACTACACTGAATGTAGGGTGAGCATGGATTACCGCATTGATATCTTGCCTTTCTTGGTATGCAGAAAGGTGTGTGAAAAATTCGGATGAAACCTCACCTTTCCCATCTATTTTTTTACCTGTTCCATCTACTAGTATTACTTCAGCGGGTTTAATTTCACCTTTGCATTTATTACTTGGTGTGCAAAGAAATAGATTATTTTCAATCTTTACGCTTATATTACCATCAGTAGAAGAAATGTATCCTTTTTCATACATTTTTCTTCCAAGTTCACAAATTTTTATTCTTAGCCTTTTAATTTCCTGAGAAGATTTACTCATTATTTTGAGGGTCCAATACTCCAGACTCTTCTTTTTTAGAAGTTATGAATACCAGAGACCATACGACTGCACAAATAAAAAATGTGAGTAAAATGTGGAGAACCAGAACAAATATGATTTTTTTATCTACTTTAAATCTAATCAGGGCATAATAGCATTCCCAGATAGGTGCAGTTCTAATTTTTTTACCGTTTACGCTTATTTCGAGAATAGGAAAAGGTAAGGTGATTAGAAGAAGTAAAATATAATTTACCCAGAACCACGGAATTGATAATATCTTAATAACCATTTCTTTATCCGTGATAAGATATTTATTCACATGGTACTATTGTACACCAATGGAGATATTTTTCGTTTTCTCCAAGGACTGTATCAAAGTAGATTTTTTGAAGTTGTCTTGTTATAGGTCCTGGTTCCCCATTTCCGATGATTCTTCTGTCTATAGACCTTACCGGTGCTATCTGAGCACCAGTCCCACAGAAGAATATTTCATCTGCTACATATAATTCAGTTCTTGCGATAGGTCTTTCAATTACATTTAATCCGAGTTCTTTCTTTGCTAATTCTATTACAGTATTTCTTGTTATACCAACGAGAATGCTTTCGGACCTGGGTGGAGTAACTAATTCACCATTCAATACCATGAAAATATTCATTGCGCTTCCTTCGACTACTGAGCCTTTCTCATTAAGAAAGATAGCCTCAGCAAAACCTGCTTGTTTTGCTTCAGAGGCAGCGAGAGCGGAATTTATATAACTACCTGTAGCCTTAACCCTACTTGGGATGGCATTATCTTCTAACCTTCGCCACGAACTTACGCATACATCGAGGCCGGATGTTATATCGCAATAGTCTCCAAGTTTAATTACGTAACAGCAAAATTTGCTCTCTACACCTTTTAGTAGGGGACCCAAGGATAATTCACTTTTGTAAATAATGGGTCGAATATATACGCCTTCTTTGAAACCACTTTTTTTAACTAACTCTATACAGATATTTCTAATATCATCGAAAGTTTCCTCAATTTCCATATATAAAACTTTACAGTTTCTCACGAGTCTGTCAATATGTTCATTAAGTCTAAAAATCAGTATTGCGTTTCTTTTTTGGGAGTAGTACCCTCTTATACCTTCAAACAACCCTGTACCGTAATTGAATGCGTGTGTCATTATGCTAATTTTTGCTTCTTCGATTGGAACATATTTCCCTTCAAAGTAAGCATATTTCCCAGGAACCATTGTTTCCATATTTAATACTCCTTAAGTAGAAATTAGAAAGGAACTCACTTAATTTTAATATAAAGTGAGTTCCTCAATCAATGATGGGTAAATTTAAGTGTATTTACTTACAAAAACTTTATAATGCTTGAGGTTTTCTCATCTACATTTGGTTCGTGGGTTTCTATAATTACTCTGTTAGACGATACCCTCCAGGTAGGTTGGTACTCGTGTTCATAGTAGGCATCATTGACTTTTTTAAGTAAGTCTTTAAATTCTTTCAAATCAGATTCTATTAAGTCTCTCATAGATAATAGCCCGCATACATGATGATTATCATCTACGAGTACAAGATGCCTAACTCCATTCATAATCATTAGTGTTTTCGCAATGTTTACATCTTCATTTTCGTGGACATGAATAATACGCTTACTCATAATCTCCGCAACTTTTGTGTTTTTAGGGTCTAAATCTTTATAAAGCACCTTTCTAATGATGTCTTTTTCGGATAATATACCTACGATTTCTCCAGAGTCATTAGATACAAGTGTGGCACTTATGTTGTGACTGCATAAAAACTTAACTGCCTCATCTATTGTCCTGTTTTGGTTAATTGGAAAGTGTGGTCTAATTTTTACTGTTTCTTTGATGGTAGCCATTTTAGTTTCCTTTCATTTTTTTGTTTGTGTTCAACTTTATAAACAGTATTAAGAAATGATATATTCCATAACTGAAGAAAATAATCCTATTCAAGAAGGAGGGCACTGTTATGGCGAAAGTAGTAACAGCAGATGAGGCAATCAAACTTATACCTGATGGCGCTACAGTTTTAATCGTTCCTATGCCTTCTGAAGAAGTTTACCCCGCATTTGCACGGGTTTATGAAAAAACTGGGCATCCTAAAGATTTAACTGTAGTGTGGGCTGCAGGGTTGGGTCCTCTAAATGAAGATCCTAAGGGAATGAATCATTTTGCGGTTCCAGGAATGGTTAAACGAATTATTTGTGGTCATGCTGGATTAAACCATAAGATTTTGAAATTTATAGCATCTAATCAAGTAGAAGCGTATAATTTACCTCAAGGTACTATGTGTCAGTTGTATAGAGAAATTGCGGCGGGAAGACCGGGATTACTTACCACGGTTGGCTTGGGAACTTTTATAGACCCAAGATATGGTGGGGGAAAAGTGAACGAAAGAACCAAAAATTGTGAAGACCTTTCGGAGATAGTTGTCATTGATGGGAAAGAATACATATTTTACAAAGCATTTAAATGCGATGTAGGAATAATTCGGGGGACAAGTGCCGACCCTTATGGGAATATTACAGTTGAGAGAGAAGCACTTATAATGGAGATATTAGAAGGGGCAATGGCTGTGAAAAATAGTGGTGGCTTTGTTATAGCACAAGTGGAAAAATTGAGAGATAAACCCGCAAAGCCTTACGAAGTAAAAGTACCTGGGGTTTTTGTAGATTATATCGTAGTTGCATCATCACCTGAGGCTCATCCGCAGACTTTGTTTGTTCAGTATGACCCCTCGTTTTGTGGCGAAGTTCACGCAGACCTTGAAAAAGAATTACCTATAATGCCTCTCAATTTTGAAAAAGTTATAGCAAGAAGAGCATTTCTCGAACTTAAACCTGGGATGGTAATAAACTTAGGTTTTGGTATTCCTATGGGAGTAGCAAGGGTAGCATATGAGGAAGGACTATTTGAAAAGATTAAAATGACCACAGAGATTGGCGTTATTGGTGGAGTTCCTGAAACGGGTAAAAACTTTGGTCCTGCTAAAAATCCGGAAGCATTTATCTCCCAGTCCGCAATGTTTGATTTCTATGATGGTGGTGGACTTGATATAACTTGTGTTGGAATGGCTCAAGTCGACGAGGAAGGAAATGTAAATGTTAGTAAAGTAGGTCCTATTGCAATTGGTCCAGGTGGTTTTATTAACCTTACACAGTCTGCTAAAAAGTTAGTATTTTGCGGTGAGTTTTCTGCTAAGGGCAGTAAGATAGATATTGTAGATGGGAAAGTAGTAGTTACTCAGGAAGGAAGTGTGAAGAAATTTATTAAGAAAGTAGAGCAGATAACTTTCAGCGGGAAATTTGCCATTAGCAATAATAGGGATGTAACTTATGTTACTGAGAGGTGTGTGTTCAAACTTGTTCCTGAGGGACTTTTACTCACTGAGATAGCACCTGGAATTGATTTAGAAAAGAATATACTTAGTCAAATGGAGTTTAAGCCAATAGTACCTGGCGAAATTAAGTTGATGGATGAGAGGATATTTAAAGAAAGTAAGATGAACGTTGATTTATAAAAAGAAGGAGTCTCTATGATAAGAGAAGATTTTTTTGACATAAAAGGGGAAAAATTTTATAGAAGGACTTGGGTCCCATATGATACTGAAATAATTGCTAATCTCGTTTTGATTCACGGTTATGGAGAGCATTGTGCCAGGTACGATTACTTTTGTAACAAATTGAACTCCTCAGGGATTCGAGTATTTTCATATGACCAAAGAGGTTTTGGGAGGTCCCCTGGAAAAAGAGGATGGATTGATAATTTCGATTTGTTACTATCAGATTTAGATTCTTTTGTTTCATTGGTTTCGGCCGAATTCAACTTAAAACCTGCTTTTATAATGGGGCATAGTATGGGTGGAATGGTCCTTGCGAGGTATGCTGAAACCAGAGAAAACTTACCTTTCAAAGGTTTGATATTTTCAAGTCCATTTCTTGCTATCAATCAAGATGTTCCTAAGTTTTTAATTAGTATCTCAGGGATTATTGCAAAAATTTTGCCGTTTTTACCTGTATCTAAGGTTGATAATACGGGATTGTCTAAGGACCCGGAAGTAGTTAAAAAAGCAGATGAAGACCCGTTATGCTACCACAAGAGTGTGAAGGCTTGGACTGGAAACATTTTTATAAAGGTTATTAATCAAATTGAGGCAGATATGAAAAAAATCTCCTTGCCTGCGCTGATTTTACATGGGAAGAAAGATAGAATAGTTCCGTATAGTGGAAGTGTTAATTTGTACCAAAATATTTCTTCTAAGGATAAGACCCTTGAACTATTTGAAGAAGGTTTCCACGAATTGTGGAACGACTATGAAAAAGAAGATTTCATAAGTAAAGTAACGAGTTGGATTCGGGAAAGAATTTATTTGTAAATTCCTTTAATCAATATTTTTGTTATTCTCATCCCTCGGTAGGAAGTGTTAGAATATTTTTGAGAGTTATTTAAGGGTTATTTATATGAATAGTGAGAATGCTAAATTAACATCCCCTGACCCAAGGGAGATATTAAAATGGACTGAAAGATATGCAAGAAGTAGAACTATATATTTTCTCATTCAATGGAGTGTTATAGTTTGCATAATCTTTGTAATAGTTCTTATAACCAACTTGGCTCAACAAGCATATATATCTGGTAATAAATCTTTATTTTATATATCTGTAGTTTTTCTTTCATTTTTGTTCATTTTTTTCCTTTGGATTTCATCTTCTAAAAAGGTAGCAGATTTAGTTTGGCAGGCTACTTTGTGGTTTTACAAGAACGAAGGGTATGTTTTGCCAACTGAACGGCGTAAGGGCATGCCAAGGTGGGTTATAGCATTGATTGGCTTGATGATTGCTTATCACATAATGGGAGCAGGATTAATTTTTCTAAAATATTTGTCAATTCAGTACATTCAGCCTTTTTCTGCAATAGTATTGGTTCCTGTATTGTTTATATTGATTTATTATCAAGATTTGGGCTTTTGGGCTTGGTTATGGCCCATACTGTATGGGGTTCACGCAATATTGTTGGTTATTGGCTTTCCTATTAGTTTTCCAAAGGATTGGTATCTTCTCAATATCGTGGTTCCAGTATTTGGGTATGGGTTGCTTGCCATTTTGGTTGGACATATATACAACAGATATGCTTTGTGGAAATTAAAAAGCCTTGCTAATTTAGGTGAAATGACTAATTTGGGTTCTGAGCCGGAAGAAAGTAGCGTCGAATCTCAGGGAAAAAACAGTGGAGCCGAGTAAATGAATGAGTTAGATAGAATAATC
>CAZZMK010000083.1:0-2607 GCA_964655185.1 uncultured Nitrospirales bacterium
ACGCCTTTTTGGCAGTTGGAGAAGATGACCCTTATATAGTAGATAGCATTGCGGTTGCTATTAAGACATATATGAGAAAAATCTATGGTGCAGGTTCTTTAGTGAGTAGTAAAGAAATTTTTGTTACTACATCTCAGATAATTAAAGATATGGGGTATACAAAAGTTGCAAAGGCTTATTGTGAATACGACCGATTAAAAAAACTAAAGTTATCAGCAGAGAAGACTTTAGAAGAATTGAATAGAAAACGAAGAGAACACAACAAAATATATTCATTTGCGAATGGGATAATCTCAGTAAACACTGCTTATATAAGAGAGATTTTAGAAGATGTTTGTCGTAAGGCTGAATTGCATATTAAGAGTGAAGATGAAAAAGAGATATTGGAAAAAGTTGCAGATATACTTTTTTCTATATGTTCCTCCTCATCATTACCTCCATCCTCTCATTTTGTTAGAGAATTATTAATGTTTGTATTAAATTCTAAGGGGTACCAACCTAAATTTCTGGAGGACTTCTTTCAGGTAAGTATTACTCTAAAGGATATTTTAGAAATCATCTCTAATGTTGAGAACGAGAAGAATAAAACCCCGGAAGTTTCGACTACTATAATAGGGGGTAAAATTAAGGATAAATTTAGCAAGGAATTTGTCTACTCCTCAGAGGTGTTGAATGCTGTAGAGGCTGGGAAGATTTGTTTGCCACCAACTACTCTTATAGATAAATTAGACTCATTGTCTATACCTGTGTACAATGTGTGGAAAATGACAAAGCACAACAAGTCCAATATCGAAGATGCGGATAGATTTCTTAGAGACCTTTTTGAATCTTCTCTTGATTTTTCCGATTTCTTTGGTAGTTATATAGAATTTTGGGGGTTGAATGTGGTCCTTGCACCTTTATTGAGAGGATTTGAAGGGGGAGAATATATAAGATGGTTAGTATCAATTAATCGTGTTCTTGATTCAAATTTTAAAATCTGCGAGCCGAATATGTATTTTACTATTGATTGGGATATCCCTTTATCTCTTTCGCAAGTGCCAGCACTTGGAAGCAAAGGTAAATCGCTGGGGATAGAATATGAGAAATATCTTGATATGGCACGCGAAGGCTTCTTAAACCATCTGAATATTTTTGCTTGTTCAAAGATGAAAACTGACAGTGCTGACCATATTATATGGAGATTTGATTTAGAAAATGCTAATGAAATGCCTCCTAAGGAATTGTGGGAGACTGTATCTTTTGTCGTAGAAGAAGAAAAGGTTCCCCTAAGATTTAGATTTCTACCTTTCTCCAACATTACACTCTTACCCGATATAAGTTTATTCAAAGTAATAGTTAACATAGCATTATTGAGTTTTGAAAGTATAAAGGAAGAAGAACTTCTGTCTGAGTTTTACAACACTTTACTTTTGGCAACCAGAGCGTACGAGGAATATCTCAGTTTTTTGTACAGGTGTAAGAAAATTTTCGGAAGAACATCTTGGGAGAAATTGCTTTCTAATCTTTTTGTGGATAATAACAAAAATAACTTCGTTTTTGAAACTTTTCCGCTTACTATTTCGCTTGCGGGTATAGTTGAAGGTGTACATTTTTTGTATAAAAAAGATTTAATGAGTTCAGTAGAGTTTATTAAGCGAATGCAGTATATAATAGAGAAACTTAGACGATTCGTAGATAACATTAGCAAGGATAAAAGTATAAAAATTAAATTGGTTTTTGAATCAGGATATGAATTTCTTGAAAATAAAGATGGAATGATAGATAGTTCACTGCCTTATGGATTTTTAGACTTTATTAACTCTTACTCGATGCCTTACAAAGATGATAAAAATGATGCATTCCCAATTAAATTTAGAAGGATTGAAGACTTTATCCCTGCCTTTAGAGAGTTCTTAAAATTGACTACCTATTTTGATTTGCCAGTCAAGGTGAAATTCTCTCCCGATAAACCTTTTAACGGAGATTTCCTTGCAGAAGTGATGAACAAAGTTTTCTTTGAGAGTAAAAAAGCCTTACTCTCAAAGAAATGCCCATTTTTCGACATTATTTTAGCACCCAAGGTTATATCATGGGATTACATTTTTTGAAAGGTGTATTTATATAATTGCCTGATGGAGAGGGGGAGGATAGGTTAAAGGGATGCTACTCTTGCATTATTCCCATTCTATTGTGGCAGGCGGTTTGGTAGTGATATCGTAGAGTACTCTGTTAACGCCGTGAACCTCATTACAGATTCTACTTGCGACTTTCTGAAGAAAGTCATTGGGAAACTTAAACCAATCAGCGGTCATAGCATCCTCGGAAACTACAGCCCTGAGAACACATACTTCTTTATAAGTTCTTTCATCTCCTTGAACACCTACACTTTTTACTGGGAGCAGGCATACCAACGCTTGCCATATTTTATCGTAAAGAGAAGCCTTTTTTATTTCTTCAATGAAAATAGCATCTGCTTCACGGAGGGTGTCTAACCTTTCTTCTGTCACTTCTCCAACACAGCGAACAGCCAAACCCGGACCCGGGAATGGGTGTCGTTTGATTATTTCGTCTGGAATGCCTAATTGTTTTCCTACCTCTCTGACCTCGTCTTTGAATAATTCTCTT
>CAZZMK010000084.1:0-4044 GCA_964655185.1 uncultured Nitrospirales bacterium
AACTACAACTATCCCAGAGGGTGTAACTCTATATTTCTTTGCATCCTCTTCCAGGTCATAGCCAATCACAGTATTATCCGGGAGATGGACATTTTTCTCAATTATGGCTCGTCTTATCCTTGAATGTCTTCCTATATTACATCCATCAAATAGAATGGATTCCTCTACATAAGCATAACTATTAACCCTTACATCAATCGACAACACCGAACGTCTCACCATACCGCCACTTATAATACACCCTGGACTAACTATTGAATCTAAAGCAACGCCTAATCTGTGACCAAAGTCCGCAAATACAAACTTTGCAGGGGGCCTCGAAGGAAGAACCGTTCTTATTGGCCATTCTCTATCGTAAAGGTTAAATAGGGGTGTCACTTCTACAAGGTCCATGTTCGCTTCCCAATAACTATCTATAGTTCCAACATCGCGCCAATAAGGAATTTCTTTTTTGTTCTCATCCTGAAATGGGTATGCATACACTCGATTTGTAGTAATAAGCCTCGGAATCACATTTTTCCCAAAGTCATGTTGAGAATTAGGTCTTTCAGCATCTTCGGTAACCGCTTTAGTTAAAAGGTCCCTATTAAATACATATATGCCCATAGATACAAGGCATTTTTCTGGGTTATCAGGGAGCGGTTTGGGATTTTCAGGTTTTTCTTCAAATCCTATAATTCGATTATCCTTATCTACCTCCATTACACCAAAGCGAGAAGCCTCACTACGTGGCATTTCCAGAGCAGATATGGTCAGTTCTGCTTCGTGTTCAATGTGGTACTTTAGCATTTTTTGGTAATCCATTTTATATATATGGTCCGCTGCAAGCACAAGCACATATTTAGGGTCTTCTTGGTCAATTGAGTAGAGATTCTGATATATGGCATCAGCGGTACCCAGATACCAACTATCATTTATCCTCATTTGAGGAGGAATGATATCTATAAATTCACCTAATTCTCGATGAACGATGTTCCACGCATTTCGTATATGTCTCGACAATGAATTAGATTTATATTGAACTAAAACCTGAATTCTTCTACAATTCGAATTAATACAATTAGAAAGTGTAAAGTCCACTATTCGGTATATCCCGCCAAAAGGAACTGCTGGTTTTGCTCTATTTCGTGTAAGCGGATGTAGCCTTTCACCTGCTCCCCCTGCAAGTAGAACTGCTAGTACATCTTTCATATTTACTTCCATAATTTAATTCCTTATTTGGTCACTACTAAATTTTTGGTTTTCTAATAATTTTTCAAAACATAATTTCGTTCACACCACCTTTCCATTTTATCAATGTCTTTAATTATTATACTTCCTTTTCGTTTTTCAATAAAGCCCCTGCATTCTAATTCTTTCAAACAAACACTAATTGTTTCTCTTCGCGCTCCAAGAATATTAGCAAGTTCTTGATGTGTAATTTTAAGTATGTTTGTTTTATTCCCGCTTAACCTTTTCACTTCGCTTGAAATATGGCTAACAAGTCTTGCCATTATCGGAAATCCAAAGGCTTTTAACAAAGAATTCTCATAGTAGACAGTTCGGAGATACAACTTCTTTGAGAAAATTAAAGCAAATTCAGGTGAATCAGTTAACAATGATTTAAATTTCTTGGCAGGCATAATCCATACTTCAGAAGAATGAATACTTTCTGCGTAGGTATCTCTGGTGCCTATTCCAAAAACCCCTTCTTCTCCAAAAAAATCACCTTCTATAGCGTGCCTAAAGGTAACACGTCTTTGTTCATCTAATACCTTAGTTATTCTCACTCTCCCTTTGTGAACTAAAAAAATATGATTAGCAGGCTCATAAGGGAAATATATTACTTGATTTGGAGAATATTTCCTAAGTACTAAGATTTCAGATACTTCACCTAAAAATTTTTCATCAAACTGAGAGAAGAAACCGTCGCTCTTAATTTTCTCAAGAATTACATCTTTTTGCTTAACTAACATTTAGTAGGTTACTTACCCCTTGCTTTCTCGAAATTTTCTTCTACAAACTTCCAATTAATAAGATTTTTCAAGACCTGTTCTACGTACTTCGCCCTATCATTTCTATAATCAATGTAATAAGCATGCTCCCAAACATCAATGGTAAGCAAAGCAACTTGGTCGTGCCTCATTGGCAAGTCAGCGTTTGAAGTCTGGATAATCTTCAAACTCCCCGCTTCATACACTAACCAAGCCCAACCTGAACCAAACAATGTCACAGCAGAATTTTTTAACTGCTCAAGGAAAGCATCAAAGGAACCAAAGTTTTTCTCGATTTCCTTCACAAAAGTATCAGAAGGTGATATAGGATTAGGTGTGAGGCAATTCCAATAAAATGTATGATTCCATACTTGAGCAGAATTATTAAATATCCCCCCGTCCGATTGCATTATGACTTCTTCAAGACTTTTCCCTTTTAGTGGAGAACTTTCAATTAATTTGTTTAGATTATTCACATATGCCTGATGATGCTTTCCATAATGGTAAGATATAGTTTCGGCACTTATATAAGGTTCTAAAGCATTTTGTTCATACGGTAAAGGGGGTAAAGTGTATAACATAACTAATCTCCTTATTTTTTAATTTTATTACAGCATTCAGTTTTTGTAAAATAATAACAATATTCAATTATTATTGTAGAACAGAGCAAAGGATGACTACAACTTATAAAAGGAGTAGGAGGTAGCAGATGCCAGTTTATAGTTATGTAGCAAGAGACAACAAGGGTGCTAAGCATCGGGGTACTATCACAGCAGAAAGCAAGCAAAGAGCAATTCAGGAACTCCAACTTAAGGGCCTATATCCTGATAAATTAGTAGAAGAAGAACGAAAATTGTTTGGATTTTCAATAGGTGGTGTAGCAACAACAAGAGTAAAGCCTGCTGAACTACTCGTGTTTACTAGACAATTGTCTACAATAATTAGTGCAGGCTTACCATTATTACAAGGTTTGGAAATACTTGCAGAACAAACTGAAAATCCAAATTTTGCAAAGGTTATATATAGCGTAGCAGAGTATGTAGAAGGAGGTGACACATTTTCAGATGCACTAAAAAGATATCCTAAAGCATTTCCTGAATTATATGTAAGTTTAGTAAGAGCAGGTGAAGCAAGCGGTAATTTAGATGGTGTTCTACTTCAGTTGGCAGATTACCTTGAGGCATCAGAAGAACTCAAGAGAAGAATTAGGTCTGCTATGACCTATCCTGTAGTTGCTTTCTCTATGATTATTCTCATTGCGACAGGTTTGGTAGTATTTGTAGTGCCTCAATTTGCAGAGATTTTTGCTAGTTTCGGTAGAGAACTGCCCGCTCCAACTCAACTTTTAATAAACCTGAGTAATGCACTTAGAACTGTGTATGCATGGGCTGTAATTTTAGGTTCTATTATTGGAATAGTGGCATTTTTGAGAATCTATGGTGCTACGCCTTTGGGAAGATATAACTTAGACCAAATCAAATTAAGATTGCCTGTCTTTGGAGACCTTATTAGAAAAGTATCTATAAGCAGATTCACAAGAACGCTCTCAACATTGATTAAGAGTGGCGTTCCTATTCTTGAAGCACTTGAAATAGTTGAGAAAACAGCAGGAAATGAGGTATTCGCAAGAGCCATTCGTAATTCATCAGATGGTGTTAGAAATGGTAATCCTCTCTCGGAACCCCTTGCACAATCCGGCGTATTCCCTCCGATGGTAACAAGGATGATTGCGGTAGGCGAAAAAACAGGTGAATTAGAAAATATGTTAAAGAAGATTTCTGATTTCTACGATTCTGAAGTAAGAGCAAAAGTAGACGCTTTAACAAGCCTTATAGAGCCTATCTTAATTGGAATTATGGGCTTGGTAGTAGGCTCAATAATCATCGCATTGTTTCTACCTATATTCCAACTATCTACACTCGTGCAAGTATAGGGTCTGTAAAGCGTCAACTGCTAATTTCAGTATATAGTTAAAAATATGTGAAGGGTATTAAAAGTTTATAACAATAGTTAAATCTATAATTTTAAAAATTTAATCAACTCTGAGAGTAATCCGGGCAGTCGCGGCAGG
>CAZZMK010000085.1:0-7149 GCA_964655185.1 uncultured Nitrospirales bacterium
GGAAAAAGAGAAGAAAAGAAAATACCAATACAAATATTGATATTCCACATGACCTAAATTTAGTGGAGCAGGATTCTATATTTAGAAAAATTGTTATATGGGGAGTCTTACCTATCTGGTTAATTTTGTTGGTTCTCGCCCTTAGCCCATTTACTGGAGACCCAGCAGCACCTATTAAGAATGTAATTATAAGTACATTAGGATTCATTGTATCACTTTCGCTTGTCGGGATGGGATGGCTTCAAGGGCGAAAAATAAAATTAAAGAAAACTCTTACTATAGTTCTTGTAGGGTATTTAGGGATTTTGCTTATTTCTACTTTGTTCGCATATAACAAAGGGCTTGCGATAAGTGAAGTTATATTATGGTTTACCCTCTGTGTAATTGCCTTCTATATACACTTACTCGTTAAAAATGAAAAAGAAATAGAATGGATTTTGTTGTGGGTAGTTATTGCTATAGGTTTATCAAGTGTATATGGTTTCTTGCAAAAATATGGTATAGACCCGTTCCCTTGGTCGACTCGGAATGTGGAAGAGTATAGAGGGTTACCTTCAAGTTATGCCAACCCTAACTTTGCGGGGCATGCTTTAATTTTTGCGGTGATAACCTCTCTTGCTTTGGCTCTTTATTATTTTTCGGTGGTCTGGAGAAAATCGGATGAAGTAAGTGAAGAAAATAAAGCCTCGCAAAAATGGATTTGGGTAAAGTTAGCCGTAACCATTGTTGCATTTATACTCACCTCTTCGCATTTGTATCTTACCCGAATGCGGAGTGCAAGGATAGCTCTCTTAATTGCTTTAGCCTTTGCTTTATTTTATTTGTTAGTTGGCAAGAAATGGCATCCTCGTAAAATAGTGGGCTTTGCATTGGGTTTAAGTTTAGTAGGAGTTGTGTTAATTGTAATAATGTTTTACATTTTGAGTTCGGTTGGGAGTGATAAACCTCTTCCATTCGATAACTCACTTAACTTGAGGTTGAATGGCTACTATGGCGCAGTAGAAATGATTCTGGAGAGGCCTGTATTTGGCTTTGGTCCAGGCAATTACCGCTTTGCAAATATACCCTACTGGACAAACTATGAAAAGTTATGGTTTACTTTGGAGAAGAAGAGAAATTATCACGTGCATTGTGACCCGCTCGAGGTATTGATTGATGGAGGGATTCTCGCCGGCGTTTTCTATTTTGCTATGATTCTTTTGGGCATTGTCGGGGGAATATATCTATACAGAAATTCCAAAAATAAGTTCACCCGATATGTAGGAGTAGGTTTTTCTTCTGTTTTTATCGCTTTTGCTTCTGATGCAATATTCGGATTTAATATGCGTGTACCTGTGTCCAGTGCCTTATTTTTCTTATACCTCGGTTTGTCTCAATTCTTATTTGAAGATGAAGAAATTAGAATTTCAGGTAAGGCATTAAAAAATCTATCTCTCGCAGGGCTCATCCTTTGCTTGATAGCAATGGTATATCAGATGTTTAGTTACTATGCGGATTGGAATCTTCAAAGAGCAAGAAGTGGAATATATTGGGCACAAGAATATGAGAAAAGAGGTCAGCCTGAAGCGAAGGGAAGACTACTTGATAAAGCATTAGAATTTGCGGAGACCGCCGTTCTATACAAGCCTTACGAGCCTCGTTTTTCAGAAATTCCTGGACGAATTTGTATGATGAAAAATGATTATAAACTCGCACTATACTATCTTGACCAGGCAATATCTCGCGACCCGTATAACCCTGAACTATGGACTACTCGAACTCAATGTTGTTTGAATTGGATTCACTACGCTAACAATGAAAGAGTACCATTGGATAGGACTCCAAAAGAAATACTCGATGAGGCAGAGAAATCTGCACTAACCGCTATCAAGTATAACGATAGGTACCCTGATGCTTACGAAGGGATGACGCGCACATTGTACTTTAAGACCTTGTTTCTTAGTTTATCTGAAGATGAAAAGAAACAACTTTACTCGCAGGCAATTGAGTATGGAAATAAAGCGATTGAAAATGGAGTCAGAGAAAGTCTGTCCTTATTGAATATTTTAGTTATGTGTTATCAAGGGATAAAAGATTACCATGGGTGTGCAGGGGTTTTGCAAAAGGCGCTATCAATAGATATGGAAAATATAGATTTGTGGTCAAGATACGCTACCGTTATGAAACAACTTGGCTATCCGCCTGATTACCTCCATACTCTCGAGAAGGTATATGCAAAACTCAAACGAGATGCTCACAAGACCGCACCCTCACTTGCTCAGTTAGCACTTATGATATATCAAGAACAAACCCGCAGAGGGAGTGATGCCAAGACTGCAATGGCACGACTTGAAGAAACATTAACTATTAACCCGAGCGAACTTAGCACTTGGGGAGCATATGTATATGCCGTTCCCAATGAAAAACGGCTGGATGCTATCCGAAATTGGGTTAAGAAGTTGAGCAGTCCCCAAAAGATTCCTGAATTAGTAACTTTGATGACTAAACCTGAGAAAGATATAAACTGGCTATATATTACTAAGGAAGTATTGAATTCAATAACCAATGACACAAAGAATAAAGTTCCATACAAAACCCAAGTATTGAGATATTCGTGGATAGCGGAAGTTTGCTTCAATGCTAACGCAGAAAGTTCAAGAACAGATAAGCCAGAGATATTTGCTAATCTTGCGGAAATATACTCTAAACTCAAATTTGATAGGAGAGCATTATCTTGTTTCCAATTTGCTCAAAATATCCAAGGTGACGCAAATAAACAAAAGGTTTTGTATCTCTGGGCAGAAACTTTGTATAAGACGGGAGAGTATGAAAAAGCACTTGAAAAACTACGTGAATCAATGAGTATCAATCCTGAGCACTTACAATCGCGTGTACTACTTGTGCAAACACTAATTAAGTTAAATAGAACTTCAGAAGCAAATCTTGAATTTCAGGCACTTAAAAAAGCACTGCCAGAAAATTCACCTACAATTCGGTCATTGCAGGCGTTGTTTGAGAAGAAATGAAAATATATAAATCTATGGAGAAAGATATATGCCCACGAGTCAAGTTCTGGAAAATGACACTGACCAAATTAAACAACCATTTTTAAGCCGTCAGTATTCTTACATTTTATTGTGTGGCGGATTTTTCACATTAGTAGTCCTAACCGTTTCTATTGCATACCTTAAATTAGGTTCGGGCATTTTATCCCGCCTCGAAGAAAGTGTAGGTGAAAATTTGATGAAGTTTGCTATGTCACTCGAGAAGGCGAAGAATACCGAAGATGCCAAGAGAATCTACGAAACAGCCACTAAATCAAGATTTAGTGGCGAGTTTAATAGAACCTATGTTTTATACAGACTTGGATGTCTTTATTGGGCTGATAAAGAGTACGAAAAAGCCTCTCAGTATCTACTTCAATCTGTTCAATCTCAGTATCCTCAGGTAAACGCATATCCTTTCCTAATCGATAGTTTGTTGAAATTAGATAAAGTACAAGATTGCCTCCCACTGATAGATAAATGGCTCAAAGAAGTGCGAGATAGAGAGATGTATGCGGAGGTTCATTTCTACCTTGGAACCACTTATAAAAAATTAGGAGAGATCGACAAAGCAGTAGAAGCCTGGATTAAAGGGCATAAGATTTTGCCGGGTAGTAAAAGCAGTTTTGAACTTGCAGTATATTATAAATCTCTTGGCAATTGTGAGAAAGCGGTTTATTATGCTGAAGCGGTAATAAAAAACCAACTCTTACCCACTCGCGAAGAATATATGAAAAAAATCATCTCCCAGTGCAAAAAGTAGTATGTTGGCAATAATCTTTTGGAGTTGATGTTCATAATTTCAACAAGTAGACTTTATAGTGCCACCCCCTCATCTTTATAGTTTATTATAATATGAATATACTTTATTTTACTTTTGCTCTAATAGAAGTCATTGAACATCGTTATTCCGTCCGATGGTTCACCAAGACAGATAACATTTGCAGTTGAAAGGCTATCTTCACAAATCCCCCCTATACTATCGTAAAATCCTATTAACCCATTGACTTCTTCGTTTCCTATTACACTACCTTCGGCGAAACTTCTAATAAGACTACCACCATGTAATCCTATTAATCCTCCTACGCCTGCATCGCCTTTTACAAAACTATTGGAAAAGCATTCTGAAATTACACTTTTCCAGCATCCGCCTGTTATTCCTCCAACGATATCTTGATTACCAATTACGGAGGCAATGGCATAGCAATTTTTGAGAATGGCTGTTTGGTTATTTCCACAAATGGGGCCTACAAACGAATATCCCTCAATATATCCACTAACGAAGCAATTTTCAATAGTTCCGCAGTTAATTCCCGCTATTACACCTACGCAATCACCCCCAACCACATGTGCGTTTGTAAGATTTAAATTTTTTATTTTCCCATAGGAGCAACTGAACATACCTTCACGATCTTCATCTCTGCATATATAAAGATTGCTAATTGTATGCCCACACCCATCAAATATACCACAGAAAAACTCTATAGGCTCAAACCCTTCTCCATTATTCCAGTTTATCATCTCACTCGCATCTATATCTTGCATTAACATATACCAACCATTAAGTGGGAAATTGATATCTTTTCCTATTTTTTTGAGGTCTTCAATATCATAAATATGTATTGGTATTGGTGGTAAAGGAAATTTAAAATTTTTCGCAGAACGGAGATAAGGATAAGTTTTATGTTCTTCAATTGCCCAGACTTTTTCAAAGTCCCACCCTTTGAAAGTCTCTTTCTTCATCATTAATGTAGTCGGCTTTGCTATATCGGGTGTAAATATTTTTTCGTATTCCCCGAACATTTGATTTTTGTATAAACTTGGTAATTCGGATATAGTTATATCCCAGTAGCACGACACCAATTTCTTCACGTTTATTCTATCAGGGCTCCCTATTATTCCGAACTCCCCATGATATTGATATAGCGGGATGTCTGAATAATGAACAATTTTAACTGCGCAGTAACATTCTGATATTTCCCCTTCATAATTAGATAACCCTACTAATCCTCCTACTCTCCTGCCATAAATTGCTTCGCCAATTGCAAAACATTGGGATATTAAGGCTGGGTCTTTGTCTGTTTTTGAACTATTCCCAAGATAGCCTACGAGAAGTCCTACCCCTTCTTCCCCTATAATTGTTCCTGTGACATAACATTGCTTTATTTTCCCTCCGCTCCGTCCTGCTATGCCTCCTACTGCAAATTTACCTATTATGAAAACATTTTCTAAACCTAAACAGTATATTTCACCATTTTCCCCAATGGAGCCAAACAAGCCTACATTGAAATCAAGAAAATCCTCATCCTCGACATTAGGATAAGCATTGCTGTCTGAAATAACACTGTCATTGTTTATGTTTAAGTGTGCATCTTCGTATTTGTGAAGATTAGAATGAACTTCCTCACCAAAACTGGAACCGGCGTGGGCTACTTCGCTTGCGTTAATTCGGTAATCAAAACCATCATCCTTGCCAATATCTGTATTTTCTTGGGTATTAGTATCGGCATCGGTATTTCTGGCCCAGATGTTTATATACAAGTTAATTATCTTATACCCATTGCCGTTAAACTTGCCCCTGAAAGGTTTCTCATAATCAAGAGCAATAGGCTTAAATCCCTTACCATTATTCCAATTTCTTGTATTTGTTGCATCTATATCATTGATTAATTCATAGTTGCCATCGAGAGGATATTGAGGGTCCCTACCAATCTTTTGGAGTTCTTCAATACTTGAGATTTTAATCACTTCAGCAAAGCAGAATATATGGAGGAAATACAAAATAATTACCCAACAAACTATACCTCTCTTGAAAAACGTTGCGAGTATCCTTCTTCTGTTTTTTCGTCTCTATTAAAGGTAAATTAATTATAACAAATTGCTAAGTTGGTGTAGAAGGAATTTGAAAATATTTTTTGATAGGGAGAATTTCTAAAGATACGCTGAAAATATCAGAAGGAAATTTTGTGAATTCTCATAAGTAGAGAAAACATAGGGGGAACAAAGGTGAAGGTATTTTTCTTCATCCTATGGTAGGCGGAAGTTTAGGGTGGTGGGTTGGCCATTGCGGAGCACTTGCACAGATAATTCTTTTACACCCTTTAGTTGTTCATAGAGTGGCATGATTTGTGAGAAATCTCTGATGGGTATACCGTTCACTGAGGTAATTATGTCTCCATCTTGAAATCCTAACATAGTAGCATAAGGGATTTGGCTGATATTTGGCACAGCAAGTCCTATTGGATTGCCTGAGGCGTCTTTAGCCACTGTGGGCATATGATTCATTAATAGTTGATTGGGGTCTATCCCTTTAGTATCGAATTGGATTTTAGAGATATCTATGTATGGCTGACCAGATGAAGAAAATGTTCCTTTATAAACCTCATTGCCCTTTGCTTTCAGTACTTTAGGCTCTTCTTTCTTTTCTTCTTTGGGCTCTTTCTCTTTAGTTGTGGTGTGTACTGCATACTTTATCTCGGGCAAGCCTTTACTTTTTCTATAGTCCCAGGGAGCAAGAGGTGTAGGGTCTGCCCAGAGACCTTTCTTTTCTCGGATAGCACTTGCACATAGTTTCTTTAGTTCAGTTTCTTCTTTAGCATTCTCCTCGTCCCACCATGCGTAGCCCTCTTTTATAATCATGTTCCCAATTGGTTGCTCATTGTCCATATATATTTTGGCTACTTTGAATCCTTGATTATCTTCTGTAAGGATTTCTACCTTAACTTCTTTATTGTTAATATTCTCAGTCAAAAATTTTTTGGATTCCTCAAAGAACTTTTGTCCTTCGTCTGGTGCATCTATGCCATAAATTCTTATTTTCTCAGTGTTTTCTGAACCTTCTAACTTAACTGTGAGTGTATCGCCTTCTAAAACTTCTTGGACCTTGCCTGTAATAACGTCACTTCGAGAGATTAAAGGGAGGAGTATAAGAAAGGTTGCAGAATAGATTAAAACATTCTTTTTCATTCCCCGCATATATATGCTCATAAAATTCCCTTTCTTACAAAGATTAACATTATATATATTGTATCACTGATACATCGTTATGAAAAATATTTCTGATGCGGGGGTATGAAAGAATTTTTTTGATAAAGGCAGTTCTATTTCTCAATCAAATGCTCAAATT
>CAZZMK010000086.1:0-25437 GCA_964655185.1 uncultured Nitrospirales bacterium
GATAATACCGATGTCGTCTTGTTTGATTTCGAACTTTGAAATACAATCTGGAAAAGTATCGCATATTACTTTTGTGTTAACTAAATTAAATTTTTTTATTAGCAATTGCAGGAAGCCAGTTTTTCGTATTTTTCTCTCTATTAATATTGTTCTAATTTCCTTGAATGCGAGTAGGATAGGAATCGTTGGGAAACCACCCCCTGAACCTATATCTAACCAAATTAACTCGCTGTTTTCAGTTAAGTAAGGTATTACATAATCAGTTAGGCTTAGACTATCCTCTATATGCTCTATACAGTCCCTCTCCAGTTCCGCAGGTGAGACAAGGCCTGCCACATTGTTCCATTGTTTAAGAAGTTCTATATATTGCTTTATTTCTTTTTGCCAGTTGTCCCAGTGTATGGGATAATCTTTAAGTAGTTCTTTGTATAGGGAGATTTTTAGCATAGTTCGGCGTAGTTGAATTTTAGACTGAGTAGGATTTTTTTGAAAATAGATTCCATTTATTATAACATTTACATAGTAACTATTTGTTATAAGTATTCATTTTTTATAGGAGATTTGCTACAATGAATAGGATATCAAGGCGTGAATGGATTGGAACGATAGGTTTAGGAAGTATCGGAATGGGTATGGGCTTGGCTTTTGCCTCCGACGAAAAAGAGGAGGTTATCAAAGGATTCGATGAGACCTTCAGTTACACTGATACTGAAGCGAAGTGGGAACCAGTGTCGGAACGCAAGATAAAGATGGGTATTATTGGCTATGGTGTGTGTAAGTTTGGTGCGGTGTTTGATTTCCAGAATCATCCGAATGTAGAGATTGTGGCTGTGAGTGATTTGATACCGGAACGATGCGAGGGATTGGCTCGTGAATGCAGATGTAGTAAGACTTATCCTTCGCTTGAGGAGTTGGTCAAGGATAAAGAGATAGAGGCGGTGTTTATTGCAACGGATGCGCCGAGCCATGCCAAGCATGCAATTCTTGCGCTGAAGCATGGTAAGCATGTTGCCTGTGCGGTGCCTGCGGTGTATGGTTCGATGGAGGATGCTTATGAATTGTATGAGACGGTAAAGTCTACGGGGCTTACCTATATGCTGATGGAGACGAGTGCGTATCGTAATGATTGCTATGCTATGCGGAAGTTGTACCAGGCAGGTGCATTAGGTGAACTTGTTTATTGTGAAGGGGAGTACTATCATTACTTAGACCCGCCTATAGATTCATACAAAGGTTGGCGATTGGGGCTTCCCCCGCAATGGTATCCGACTCATTCAAATGCATATTATGTATGTGTGACAGGTGGTTATTTTACTGAGGTGTGTTGTATGGGGATGCGGAGCAAATTGCCGATGTGGCAGGCGGAGAATAATGTGTATAAAAATCCTTTTGGCACTGAGATAGCCTTGTTCCGCACTAAGGAAGGCGGAATGGCACGGATGGCAGTGAGTTGGGATACACCTGGATATGAAGGTGAGGTGGGTAGAGTCCGAGGACAAAAAGGTAGTGTTACTGGTATAGAATTTCAGGGACTTGGTGATGTATCTAAGATAAGCATTAAAAAGCCACCTTTGCCACCGGGTGTAGATGCGGGAGGACACGGAGGTTCACACGGATATTTGACAGAAGAGTTTGTTCGCTCTATCCTCGAGGGGAGAAAGCCTTATCTTGATATTGCGATGGGATTGAATCTGACTGTTCCGGGTATTATTGCACACCAATCCGCTCTCAAAGACGGCGAACTGATGAAGGTACCACATTTTGAAAGTGTGTAGGGGTGTAGATAAGAATAAGAAAGTGCATTAGTAAATAAGAAGCTTAGATAAACAGGGCGTGTAGGTGGTTAGAAATAATTATACGGTGGTACGTATGAGATGTCCTTTAAGATAATGGGGGACAGTTAAGAAAATTTGGTGAGATAAAGAGGTAAAGGGGCAAGATAGACGAGTAATTGTAAGTAGAAAGTGTTTGATTTAAGACGAATGGTTATTTGTCTCTATGAGGTGGAGGTGAGGGTTAGTTTTTTGGGGTTGGGAGGAGTTTGGTAAGAAGAGGGGTATGAAGGATGAAAAGTTAGAGGTGTAAATTAGATTAGTTTTTTGAGTAGGGATTGGTGGGATATAATGAAAAGGAAGTTTAGGTATGAATGTTTTTGAAGAGAAGAAAATTAAACTCAGAAAGGTAAAGTAATAGAAAAGGTTTGAAGAGAAAAAATTAAACTCAGAAAAGTAAAGTAATTGGAAGGAGGAGATAGAACTTTGGGTAATATTTAGAGCAGTAGAATAAATTATAGTTTAGCAATATTAGTTTTTTATTTAGTTGCTTTAGGAGGATTTTCAGGTGAGGGGGATGCAGAAGAGAGTTTAAGAGAGGTGTTTGGGTCAGCGGGGAAGGTAGCTGTATCTGTTGACCTTTATCCTGATGAGTTTGTGGTTTCGGTGTCGCCGGTTCGGCAAACACTGCAGATAATACATAGTAGTGCGAGGCTTGCAGGTGCTTTTATATCGGAGGTGCAGAATGATAAATTCAGGAAGAAACTTCAGGATGCGGTTGGTGAACTTAATGTGCCGATGGAGTTCAAGCAGAAGTACCTTAAGTCACTGGAGGATGTGTTGGGGAGGAAGGTTGAGGAGGTCCCGCCTATGGGTTCCTCTGCTAAGTATAGTAGTGAACACGAGGCAAGATTAGCAAGAATTAGGACCCTGAAGAATAGGGGATATGATGTATTGATAGATGTTAAGTTGACCGCAGGGATATATGGACCTGAAGGTGAGATGTTTTTTAGGCTTGGTGGCACTGTTACTGATTTGAAGGGAGAGAAGACTTTGTGGCGGGGGGAAGTGATTGTATCTTCGGAATGTAAGGAGATGAAGATAACTTTACCTTTCAAGACTTATTTTAATCCTTTCAAATCGAACTACTTTTCTCCACGGCTTACTATAGCAGACGATGCCTTGACTCGGTGGACGAATGACAATGGGAAGAACTATTTTGAGTTCAAAGAGGAGGGCATTGATTTGGCAATTGAGGGGTTCTTTACCGCTTTGGGTTTGAAAGAGACGGCTAAGGGTTGGTTTGGGTTGGGTATGACGCAGATATACAAGGGTAAGTGGAAGAAGGCTTTGGAATATTTTGATAAGGCTGTGAGTTTAGAACCCGAGAATGTAATTATCAACAATGCGAAAGTAGTTGCGCTATATAGGACGAAGAAGGTGGATGAAGCGATTGATTTGGGAGAAAAAATAGTTGAGGGGGTGTCTACGTCGGAGAGGATGTTTGTGTATTACAATCTCTCTTATATTTATGCTAAGAAAAAGAAAGATTTGGGAAAGGCAAAGGAATATTATCAGAAGTATCTTCAGTTGGGAGGGGAACCTGATAAAAGGTTTAACCCAATGAAGAAAAGTTAGATGAAGAACTAAAGGATATAGGTAACACCTGACTTAGGGTATTATATACGAAACTAATAACATCCTAAGGAGGTGCTACCTATAAACCGATACCTACAAGAACAATTTATTCATCAGAAACTGAAGATGATTATGGAATATCAGAAAATAGAAAGTCAAGAAAGTAAATACTTCAAGACGGTTAAAGAGATGTGTCGTTTTTACGGTATATCTCGCAAGACATTTTATAAATACCTGAAGCAATTTAATATAAGCCAGAGCAATTTAGAATGCTTATTACCTCACTCGAGAGACAACCCAAGACGAATCGGAATAAGCCTTCCAAAGAACTGGAACAGCTGATTGTGGAACTGCGAAAGAAGTAAAACCCAAAAGGGTAGAAAATCTTCCGTTTGAAAAAAACATGTAAACAATTTGATATAAATCACAAACGAACCAAAATCAGAAGACCCCAGACCAATGGAAAAGACCGAGAAGAGTAAGAGGGCGATTAGCCAATCGCCCCTACATCCTATGAAAAATGGCTATCAAAAAAATAGAAACAGATTTTAATATAGGACAACATCATGCTATGAAATATATTCAACAGAGTTTTAGAAAGGAGGTGGTTAATGAAAAACTCGCCAACTGATTATATATACTTGTTACCTATGTCCTATAGGTGATCAAGTTAGATTATGGGTACCAATAATGTGAACGCAATGGTTAACGGAACTCATATTTTATGCCTGTGGAGAGGCGGTGTTCCCAAGCATCTATGCTTCTATTTTTGTAGTTGCTATCGTATTCATTAGAAAGTGATATCTCCAGACTTAGGTTATTGTGTAGAGGTGTAGACAAGGTTGTATCGGAGATAAATCTGTAATGTTCTAACCTGTCAAGGTTGGTTTGGAGTGATAGTTTGTTGGTGAGGGTTGAGGATAGAACTTTCTGGGTGAAGTTGCTACCTACTTTGAGGCTTGCAAAATCATTGTGGGTTTTCTCATAGTTCTGTAGTGGATTGAGTAGAATTGCGACACCGGAGATGATTCCGCCGTAGGCAGGGATGTTTTGTGGATTTTGAGAAATTTGAGATGTGGATGTGGTGATTTGATTAACACCCTCTTTTATTATTTTTTCTTTTTCTTTGTCCTTCTCGTAAGGGATAAATGGCAAGTATTCTTCGTATGTAAAAAGGAGAGCGCCTTCGAGTGATAGGTTTTGTTTTTCTTTCTTAATAACATCGTAGCCAGTTCCACCGCCAATTTGGTACCTCAATCCTAATTTTCTACTTTCGTCTCTTTCTGCATTAGTTTCTCCGTAGAGGTACAACCTCTCTTTTGGGTAGTGGGTATACCTCAAATTTCCTCCATATCGGCGAGCATTGATGTCTCCTTCTACCTCGCTGTAGTTTCCCCAAAACTCAGTTGATAATCTGTCATTTTTAGTTTGTCTTTCTACCTTTGCTCTGCCTTCAAAATTTGAACTATCTACAGTGCCTCTTTGAAAACTTGCGAGTGCTTTTATTTCTCCCGACCATTTTTTCTTTTCTGTTGTGTTTTCTTTTGTTTCGGGGAGGGGTTCTATCTTCTTCAGGTTGGCGGTATCAATTGTTGAGGGCTTCTTTTTTTGAGAAATGGAAAATGAACCATTTTTGTAGTTTAGTTTTCCTATGTATTCCCTTCCATCTTCTGTGGTGATTTTGTATAGATTTTCGGAGACAATAGTATCGACTTTATCAATAGGTACAGAAATTAAGCCCAGTATCTCTGAACTAATCTGGATTGTTTCGGAGTTTATAGCGGTTATATTGCCGGTGATTTTATCTCCATTTTTGAATTGTATAGTGGCAGGATATGCAATCAAGGCAGAGTTTAATAGTAATAGCAATATAATGAGCGCCAGTTTAGTTTTCATTTTTGTTATCTCCTCAATGTTTAATATATTATTACGAATATGGAGTGTCAGATGTTTATATAATATAACAGAATTTTTCTTGTAGGCTTTTGTGGGTATAATTATATAGATTCCTACCATCCTCTGGTTGGTTCAGGAAAGTATATGGAATTCTGAAGGAATTGTACTATGCAATTTCTTGCACAGTCGTGGCTAATCTGGTTTGCTCTGTTTACCATCATAGGATTGTTAGTACTTGCGGTAGTGTTAGAACTGCTTCGTCGCAAGCGTTATATGAGGCTTGCTATTGTTCAACAGTGGGAGACTATAAGAACTATTATAATCGAGAAGGAGTTCAGCGAAGAAGAGGCAAGAATTTTAACTGAGGTGATAGAGAAATACGAACCTAAAAATCCAATTAATGTTGTTACAATTCGTCAGCATTTTAATAGATGTGTGCAGAAATACATTCAAGATTTGAGGAAAGGTGCGACATTTGAAGAACTTGACCATATTGGGGAGGTGCTTAAAGAGGTACGAATTAGGTTAGGGATGGACTATATTCCATATGGTCAAAGGATATATTCGACGGTTGAGTTATATACTGGGCAGACACTTTGGTTTTGTCCGAAGTCCGGTTCATCAGAGGTGTGGCGGAAAGGGAAGGTAGCGGAGGTGAACGAGGCATACTTTCGAGTGGCGCCATTGACTGCTCAAGATAGGGTGAATTTGAGGGGGGGCGATGAAGTAGCATTTAGAACTTGGCGGGATGATGATGGCAGGTATCAATTTGTTACTACTTATCGAGCCAAAGATGAGAATGTATATATATTTGACCATGTGTATAGTCTTGAACGGTTTCAAACTCGAGCATACCTTAGAGTGAAGGTGGATACAATATTAGATGTGAATATTATTAAGATATCTGGAAAGTATGATTTATCTCAGATCTCAGCCGAAGATATTCCATATAAGGTTGAGTTCCGTACGAAGGCTCGTGTAGTCAACATCAGTGCTGGAGGATGTGCTTTGTTGATAGATAGGGATATTGATGAGGATATGTTTATTCAGTTTGAATTGGACCTTGAAGATGAGGGTGAGCCAAGGGTAGTAAAATTGATTATGAAGATACTCGAGAAATTGAATGTGTCGTTAGGCCGTTATATGTATCGTGGAGCATTTGTTGGTGTGTCCAATGAATTGAGAGAGAGACTTGTGAAATATGTATATAAACTTCAACCACCAATTTCCACCGCACTGAAAGAGCAGGAGCGATTAAGTAAGGAGAGGAAAAAATCCCAGACCGAGCGAGGTTCTTCTCAATGAGGTGGGAAAGAATACTCTCTCATAGGATTTTTATAATCAAAGTAGGTGCGATTTATGTCTTAGCGCATGCAGTTTTAATTTTTTTTAATGAGATAGTTTCGAATTATGTAAATCAATGGCGGGAGGACTCGATTATACCTGCATCCATCTCATCTTTGCTATTTGCCATAAATGATATTTTGTTGTGTGCTGGTATAGGTGCTGTTCAAGCGGTTTGTTTCGCAAGATTAGGTGCTAAACTTGATGCGCCAATCTGGCGGTGCAGAGAAGATATCGAGGCGCTGAAAAGGTTTTTTTTGCTGTGGTTTGCTGTGAATATTGCTATTGTTACTATTACAAACCTTGCAGGGACATTTGGCGAGTATGGGTATTCTGACCTTTCTAATTTCTTCGCACTGATTAGTATCTTTGCGTCTTTTGTGTATATGCCAATTACTATTTGCTGGATGCATTCTGGTGAAAAGGCGTTGGAAGAAGAGGAGATTTTTCGAGCGTTTCGACCCCTTACAAGGCAGTTGGGCGAGTCAGTAGGTATGTGGCTGATAATAGGTATTTCTATCTTAGCATCGCTCTACATTTTCAGTTTGGAAATTTTTGCTCAGGAGAATTTGAATACCGCGTTGCTTAAGTCAATATTAATAGTACCTTTCTCTGCGGTAGATATAGTGGTGTTTTGCTGGGTGTGGAATTTGTGTATTGAGTATAGAAACTCAGGATTAGATGATGAATACGACCTCGACGAATTTTAGGCGGAGTTGTTTGGGTACAATAATAGATATGAAACAGAAATACAAATTTATTCTTCTGGCGATATAATTAGTGAGATAGCAACGGAGATATTTTGATGATATCAGTTATATTGTGTGCAGGTAAAAGTACTCGAACTTATCCTCTTACAATAACGAGACCTAAGCCTCTATTGCCCGTGGCTAATAAACCTATTATTGAATATCAACTTTCTGCGCTTTCCCCATTTACCGAGAAATTTATACTTGTGGTCGGATACAGACGGGAGATGATAATGGGGAAACTTGGAGATTGTTGGAACGGGATACCGATTGAGTATGTAATTCAGGAGGAGCAAAAAGGGACAGGGCACGCCGTGTTGCTCTGTGAGAAATACATAGAAGAACCATTTGTTGTAGTTAATGGAGATGATTTATTCTCGCCTACTGATTTACTTAAACTTTCCAAACAAAATAGACCGAGTGCGCTGGTAAAGGAGGTAGAAGACCCGCGTGCTTACGGGATTTACGATGTTGATGAGGGTAATAAAGTGAGGCGACTAGTAGAAAAACCTAAGGTGGTATTTTCAAATCTTGCAAATATAGGGGCATACCTTTTTACACCTGAAATTTTTTCCTATCTGCACAAGACGCCTCTATCAGAGCGAGGTGAAATAGAAATTACATCAGCAATTCAATCTATGGCAGAGGAGAGAGGTTTTTGGGTTGTACCTGCTGAGGGATACTGGTTACCCATAGGTTATCCATGGGATTTGCTCAGGGCAAATGCTTTTCTACTTGATATGATGACTGAGACAAAGGTACTTGGTAAGGTGTATGATGGTGTTACAATTGAGGGGAAGGTTTTTGTAGATGAAGGCACGGTAATCAAGCCTGGGGTTATGATAGAGGGACCAGTATATATTGGTAAGAATTGTTTAATTGGACCTAATTGCTGGATACGACCCTATACTACTATCGGGAACAACTGCAGGGTAGGACAGGCTTCTGAAATCAAAAATTCAATTTTGTTTGACTATGCATATGCACCGCACCAAAATTATGTTGGTGATAGTATTCTCGGTGAGGGAGTAAATCTTGGTTGCGGGACGGTTACTGCAAATGTCCGCCACGATGGGCAAACTCATAAGTCGGTAGTGAATGGTGTACTTATAGATACCGGATTGAAAAAACTTGGTGCGGTACTCGGTGATAATGTGCATACAGGTATTCTAACTGCAATCTATCCGGGACGCAAGATGTGGCCCAATACGTTTACCCGACCCGGTGAAATTGTAGATAGAGATGTAATAGGAGAAGAGATAGGAAATTGAGAACTGCTTATCTGCGGGTTAGTAAATAAAAAATGAAGATAGTGTTTTTTGGAAATGCTACGGAGAAAAATGCGGCTATTAGATATCGGGTTTGTAAATTTGCAGAATTATTGGAGAAGGAAGGGTACGAGTGTGTAATATGTCTCCACTCTTCTGTAGAGTTCCTTGAGAGGTTTTTTGAAAATAAATCAAGGTTGAGCAAGGCTTTTTATTGGATTTGTGTTTGGTTTCGACGGTGGCTTCAGTTAAGGCATATATTTACTGCAGATATTGTGTTTTTGAGGGGTCCGATTTTCAAGTATGGGCCTCCAATTTTTGAATACATAATTCACTTGTTTAATAAGAATATGGTTTTCGATATTGACGATGCGGTATGGGAAAAGCCTGCGTATGTGAGTGGGTATTTTCTTAACTTTATAGACTTCGATTGGGCAAAGAAGATGTGCAAGTTGTGTTCAGGGGCAGTAGTAGGCAATAGATATTTAGAATTGCATGTGAAAGAATGGGGAGCAAATAATGTAATTATAGTGCCTACCTGTATAGATATGGAGAAGCATACACAGAAACCTTTTTATCCTAAGGATAATAAAACTGTTGTAATAGGGTGGACTGGACTTTACACTAATCTGGGATATCTTGAGGTGGTTAAAGAGCCACTTATAGAACTCGCGAAGAAGTATCCTATAAAACTTTTCATAGCCTCGAATGGCCCTGGCTATGAGTTACCAGGGGTAGAAGTGGAGTATGAATACTGGAAACTCGAGAAAGAAATAGAGTATCTTCAGAAGCCTGATATAGGGATTATGCCACTTGTCGATACACCACGGGCAAGGGGTAAATGTGCGTTTAAGGCTCTTCAGTTTATGGGTGTAGGTACTCCGGTTGTTGTGTCACCGGTGGGTATGAATGCTGAGATATTGGAAGAAGGTGTGCACGGATTTTTCGCTACCACACCTGAGGAATGGTATGAGAAGTTGGAAATTTTGATAAAAGACCCAGAACTGCGTGAAAGGATGGGAAGAGCAGGACGAGAGCGGGTAAAGCAGTTATATTCCTTCGAAGCAAATTATCCTTGTTTGCGAGAATTCTTCATAAAAATTGCGAAAGGAACTAATTAGATGAGAGAAACTAATAATCCTGATGTTGCGCTTGCTTGGGAATGGATAGAGGAGTTAGAAAATTGGGTTGAGGAAAATAGTTTGGTCGGTTACGATAGGTTTGATATAAAAGATACACCTCTGTTTAAAAAATTACAGAGTAATACAATTTTACGGAAATTATCCTCTGGGTTTTCAGAAGTATTTCCAAAGTTGAGTCGAAAGATTTTTAGAGTAAAGCCTACTGAGAATCCTAAAGCCCATGCTTTAATGGCAACAGGATACCTTCGTCTCTACCAGATAGAGAAAAACCCCGAATTTTTGAAAAGAGTAGAAAGACATCTTACCTGGTTGAGAGCAAAACGGGTGCCTGATGTAAGAGGATGGAGTTGGGGTTATCCCTTTGGTTACTCGGGCAAAGGTATTAATGTTCCTGCAAATACTCCGATTAGCGTGGTAACCGCTATCGCGGGAAATGCCTTTGCTTTAGCGTATGAAGTTACGAAGGAAGAAACATATCTACAGGCTTTGCTCGAGATAGCCACTTATTTTACTGAAACTATTCCGTACTACACATTGAAGGGTGGCGGAAAATGTTTCGCTTATGCACTGAGTGGCGACCCGAGAAAAGTACATAATGCAAATCTACTTGTGGCTGAATTCCTTTATAATGTGGCATATCTTACCGGGGAGAACAAGTACAGAGAATTTGCAGAGCCGGCAGTGCAGTTTTCCCTAAATCATCAAAATGAGGACGGTTCTTGGTATTACGGTTATTGGGAAGATTCAGAAGAGGTTGAAGTTCCGCTACTTAAGATTATTGATAATCATCATACGGGGTTTGTATTACGGTCGCTTTATGGTATTTATAAAGTAAATCCTACCGATGAGTTGAAGAGTGCTATTCTAAAAGGATTCCAATACTATGTGAAGTTGTTTAGTGATATAGGACAACCATATTACTCCTCAGAGAAGATGTACCCGGTGGATATTCACGCTTGTGCAGAGGGGATTCTATGCCCATCACTGTTAGCCGAAGTGATACCCTCTGCACATGTGCTTGCTGTATTTGTTTTACGGTGGTCGTGGTTCTATATGAGAAATAGAAAGACAGGGGAGTTGTTATATCGTAGATATAAATATTTTTCTTCCAAAATTACTTTCCCTCGTTGGGGAGTTGCCTGGATGTTTCGAGCAATTGCGGAGTATCTATATCACTTCCACGGGGTCAGAGAGAGAGTAGAGCGAATTCGGCTTCAGGCTATTAGGTGGATTTCTCCATCATTGCTGGAGTCCGAGCAGAAGTTCCGAGAAGATGGGAGTAGTTAGGATTAGGATATTAAAATTCGTCGCTTAGGTTTTCTAATAGTTTCTTGCCCATAGGCGTATCTATGGGAATCATTGATGGATTACCACACTTGGGACAAGCATCATACTTTGAGGTTAGTCTCCAAAGAGTGTATATTAACCCAGGTAAGCCGAAACATAGCCAAAGTGCAATTTCAACTAAAAAACTTCCTCTACTTCTTTTTACTGGATAACCTACATGCCCGCAAACTGTGCATATATACTGGTCTTTCATGCTGGTGACCTTGAAAACCTCTGATGTTCCCTAATAAATATATGTAAACATTTTCTGTTGTTAGGATTCAAGAGTCCAATTTTTTGTGAACGAGATAGTAATTGTTCTCAAAATCTTTCAGTGTCAGTTGTTTTTTTGTAGTATTATATTACTCTATTTCAAGAGAAAGAGGAAATAAATTTTGCTATGAGATATTAGTTGCTTTAATAATGAATTAAATTTTAGGAAGGTGGAATAAGTGATATAGGAGAAGTATATGTTACAAGGCATTATTAAAAAAGGGAAACCTATTACAGTAAAGGTACCTGCTCCTCAGGTAGAGAAAGGGAGGGTGCTTATCAAAGTTGTTTTTAGTTGCATTTCAGCGGGTACTGAACTAAGCGAACTTGCCCGAAGTAAGAAACCTTTAATTCAACGGGCATTGGAACAACCAGACAAGGTTAGGAAGGTGCTTGATATTCTGCGGGAAGAGGGTCTCACAGTTGCTTACTCAAAGGTGAAAAACAAATTAGAGTCTGGTTCACCAATTGGATATTCTGTTAGCGGTTTTGTAGTAGGTGTGGGCGAGGGAGTGACTCGGTTCCGTCCAGGAGATAAAGTTTCTGCGGCGGGGGTAGGATATGCTCATCATGCGGAATATGTGTCGGTTCCTGAAAATCTAGTCATCAAGGTCCCGGATGGGGTCTCACTGGAACACGCATCTACGGTCGCTTTGGGAGGAATTGCTATGCAAGGGGTCCGCCGAGCAGGTCTTCAATTAGGGGAGTTTGGAGTTGTTTTTGGTGCGGGTATATTGGGTTTGCTTGCAACACAGATGCTCGTGGCTTCTGGAGTGAGAACAGCAGTTATTGATATAGACCAGCGTAGACTTGATATAGCGAAAGAGTTAGGGGCAGAACTGATAATTAATTCTAATGATGAAAGTTGCATAGAAGGTGTGCTTAACTGGAGTGACGGTTGGGGGGCAGATGCTGTAATCTTTACTGCGTCTACTTCTCAAAATGAGCCACTATCTCAATGTTTTCGGATGACACGAAAGAAGGGTAAAGTAATATTAGTTGGTGTGGCAGGACCTGAGATTAAGCGTGAAGATATTTATTCTAAGGAGTTAGACTTCTTAATATCTACTTCTTATGGTCCTGGGAGGTATGATAAAGACTATGAAGAGAAAGGGGTCGATTATCCTTATGCATATGTGCGATGGACCGAGAATAGGAATATGAAAGAGTATTTGAGGTTGATTCAGACCAAGAGGGTTGACTTAGGGAAGTTGATTGAGAAAGTTTTCCCAATAGAAGAAATTGCGGATGCATTTGAAGTTCTTTCAACTCAAACTCCTCGTCCATTAATAGTTCTTCTCCATTATGGCGATTCAGGAGATCAGTTTGAAGTTCCGGACCTTTCTCAACAGGTGGTTCATATCAACACTTCAGGAGTTGGGAAGGATGTGATTAAGGTGGCTCTTGTGGGAGCAGGTGAGTTTGCTCGGAGTATGCATCTTCCGAACCTTGCAAGACTTAGCGACAAATACTCTATTTACGCGGTGATGGACCGCTCCGGGCATCAGGCGAATGTCACAGCGGAATTGTATAAAGCCAGATATGCCACAACAAATCTTGAGCAGATATTAGGTGACCCTGAAGTGGATTTAGTCTTCATAACTACAAGACACGATTCGCATGCGGATTATGCTCTCAGGGCATTAGAGGCTGGAAAACATGTTTTTGTTGAGAAACCTCTGGCTATTTGTCAGGAAGAATTGGACAAGATAAAAAATTTTTATGAGAGAAGCAGTGGACCTAAACCTGTTTTACTTGTTGGCTTTAATCGAAGATTTAGTAAATATCTCGCTGAAATAAAGAAACATACTGATAAGAGGACTAATCCATTAATTATTCATTACAGGATGAATGCGGGGCTCATACCACCTGACCACTGGGTTTTCGAATGTGGTGGGAGAATTATAGGTGAAGCGTGCCATATTATAGATACAATTACTTTCCTTACGGGGAGTGCAATAGAGAGTATATCTGTGGAATCTCTAATTCCAACTACGGATAGGTATAGTCCCGATGATAATAAGGTTATAATATTGAAATATCGTGATGGGTCTGTAGCATCTTTCCAATATTTTTCTGTAGGTAATACAAGTTTTAGTAAGGAATACATGGAGGTGCATTTTGATGGGAAGACGATAGTAATGGATGATTACAGGTGTTTAAAAGGGTATGGGATAAAGGTTAACGAGATGAAAACTCGGACAAGTCAGAAAGGGCATTACGAAGAACTTCTTGCTCTTCACAAGTCTATCACTGGGGAAAATCCATCATTTCCTATTCCATTGTGGGAACTGTTCCAGACTACAGAAGCAACATTGCTTATTGCGTCGAGTTAAATTATGTTGGTGACTTTGAACAAGAAGCAACTTTTCTTTCTTGTGTCACTTTTTCTTTGTCTCGGCTCTATAGAGGGAGTGGAAATTAAGGTTGGGGAGGTTGGGTGGCGGTTTGATAGTGAGCGGGGTGGGTTAACGGGTATTAGTTATAATGGGGGTAATAATGTAGTTATGTTTAGTCCTCAGCAGTTGTGGATGTTTATTTCCTCAAACGATACAGCCTCTCCAGTTGGTGTGCAGGATGCAGATGAATTTAAGTTTACAGCCGTAGATGGAAGATGGAGGTTCGAGTGGAGGAAAAATCAGGAGGCAGATAATGGGAATGAGCCATCGGAGTGGAAAGTGAGAGTTGATTGGAGTAGAGCGGATGATTGCACAATATGTGGGGAGATTACTGCTGAGGGCGTTGGTGAGGAATATGATATGTTGCTTTTCCCGATAATTGCGGGGGTTCCACAGGGGAAGATAGTTGTGCCTTACTGGATGGGCGAGATTTTTGACCCGCAGGCTTTTCCTGAACAGTCTGGATTTTTTAGTGGAAGCAGAGCGTGGGAGTATCCGGGGACGCTATCTATGCAGTGGTTTGGAGTAGTACTACCTGAAGATGTTTGCGTGATGTTATGGGCTATGGATGGTGACCAGCATTTGAAGAAAGCGGAATTGACAGGCAATAAAGACTCAATTTCTCTTCGGTGGCTACATTATTTGCCGTTGAATACTCGTGAAGAACATATTCACCTGCCTTACAAACTTTGTCTGAGCATAGTAATAGGTGGTTGGTTCGAGATGTCGCAGGAGTATAAGAAATGGGCTTGGACGCAGTCATGGGTTAAGGACAGTAGAAAAAGGCGAGGAGTTGTCCCTGAGTGGGCACTGAATACTGCTGTATGGGTATGGAATAGGAGTACATCTGACCGTGTCTTATTGCCTGCGATACATTTGAAGGAGCAAATAAATTTACCCGTTTCGGTTTTATGGCATTGGTGGCATAATTGCGCTTATGATGTTGGCTTTCCTGAATATCTACCACCACGGGAAGGTATGGAGAGTTTTTCCTCGGCAATTGAAGGGGCGTGTAAGAGTGGTGTTTACGCAATAGTTTATGTTAATCAGCGGTTATGGGGAATGAATACGAGGTCGTGGTCAGAAAGAGAGGCAGACAGGTATGCGGTAAGAAGAAAATCGGGAGAGATTATCCGAGAGGTATATAACCCTTTTGTAAATGCACCGTGTGTTCCGATGTGTATGGGCACAGAATTCTGGAGGAAAACCTTACTTGAGGTGATGTTGCCATTGCTGGATAAAACTTCAATTGCAGGATTTTATCTCGACCAAGCGTGTGCAACCTTGCCTTGTTTTGCAGTTGACCACGGACATCCGCCCGGTGCAGGAGATTACTGGCTAAGAGGTTTCCGCGAATTGGTGGGCGAATTGAGAAAAGCAGGTTCTGAGCGGTCGAAAGTGACATCGGATGACTGTAGTGTGGAAATCTCACTTGCAGGTGAGGGATGTAGTGAGGCATGGTTACCACTGCTCGATTTATTCTTGTCGCTTCAGGTTAGCAAAGGTAGATATGCAGGTTCAGATGGATGGCGACCTATACCACTTTTTCAGGCTGTGTATCATCCAGTGGCTATTCAATTTGGCAATTATGCGTCGCTGACGGAGCCCCCTTACGACCCATTATGGGGCGAGAAGTTTATGCCTTCTGAGGATTTGAAACTTTTAGATGAGCGGTGGCGGTTACAGTTCCGATACGAGCAGGCGTGTGCTTGGGCTTGGGGACAACAAATGTGCATCGCAAATTATAAACCGGAACTATGGCAACTGCGCAAGAGGGATATGAAGTTTTTCAATGACCTTTTAGTTTTGAGAAATAAATATCCAAAGTATTTTAGAGATGGTGTTATGCTAAACCATTGCCCGAAACATATCAGGATGAGTGGAATGAATTATGTCTATCAGTGTATGCTTGTAGGAAAGAGGGAGGGAAAGAATTTAAGAAAAGAGGTTGTTTACTGGTTTCTATGCCTTGGCGAGCATTAGATGGCTCGACTGCTCTTGCTATTGCAAATGTTGATGAGGCAAGCCGAATTTTTCGATTCGAAATTCCATTTAGAGATTGGCAACTTCCATCTGAGGTGAAAATACTGAAGATTACAACCTCTTCGGATATAGAGTTAGGGAGTTTCAGTATAGACTTGCCAAATTGCGAAGTTAATCTAACTGGATTGGAAGTGTGTGTGTTAGAGTTTAAATAACACAAACGGGACCGTCGTATAATATATAAACTTAAAGTGTGTTTCAAAGAAAGAGGTATACGATATTTTACACGCATAACTCACATATAGAAAAGGAGATTTTATATGTCAGAGGAAAATATTGTCTGGTCGGGGACACCATCGCAGGTTGTGAATTTTGGGGTATTTGTTGTTTGTCTGCTTACCTGTTTTTTGATAGTCCCGATTTTCTATGCTCTCTGGAAATATATTGTGGTGAGATGCACAAAGTATGTAGTTACAACAGAAAGAATTAAAGTTACAACAGGGGTGTTTTCGAAAAAGACAGAATATTTGGAATTATACCGTGTTAATGATTTAGTTTTTGACCAACCCTTTCTACTCAGAATTTTTTCAGTAGGAAATTTAAGACTGAATACCTCAGACCCTTCGACACCCGAACTTATCTTGCAAGCAATACCTGCGTCTGAGGAATTACTAAATGAAATCCGCAAGCATATTGAAATACAAAGAGATAAAAAACGAGCCCGCGTCGTCGACTTCACATGAATTTATGAAGATTTATATTGGATTATCAATGGGCATAGGGAGCGGTTAAATCTCTTTTTTAGAAGACATCTCTAATATGTAAGTGAGCGGGGGATAGCGAATAGTTTTCGCCTCTTGGTTATGGAAGGGATTAGAGTATATCATAGGTTAATTTACTGTAGGTCGGTCTATGTGTGCTCTACGATATTCAATTACTTTTGTCGTGGTTATGTTGCATAAGGGGGTATTCGTAAGAGGGAAAATGGTAATATAAGTTTGTTTTTTGTCTCGTATAGGTGTTCGGTCGACTATTGGATACTAATTGGTTTTTATATGGAGAAGTTTTGAGTTGCGGTGAAATCCGTATATGGTTGGAGATTTCAAATTGTGTTTGGATTTGTTTTGATGAATATGATACGGAGAAAATATAGGATGAAAGGTTGAGATTATGGGTGAGTTGAGGTTGGAAGAGGTTAGGAGGTTTGCTGAAAATTGGGTAAGGTTTAAGGAATGTAGTGGGAAAAATCCGATATTTCGAAATCTATTACATCCTCCTGAGGACTGGAAGTCAGAGTTGGATTGGGAGCGTCTACTTTTTAATAAGATACTTCCGCATTCTGATTGTTTAGTTATATCAGTTGCAGGGGGAACAAATACTGGTAAGTCTACGATAATAAATGTTTTGATAGGTAAGGAGGTAAGTCCTGTTTTGCCTACTGCGGGTGCGACGAAAAGACCTGTAATGGTGGTTTCTCCATCGAAGTTTGAGCAGTGTCTTAACGGAGAGATGTTCCCGCAGTTTAAGGTTGCTCCTTTGCAGGATATTGAGGATGTATTAGACCCTTCTCAGCCTGCTGATAGGCTGTTCGTAGTTCGAGATGAAGCAGTGGAAGATAAGTATCTTTTATTGGATACGCCTGATGTAGATTCTATTCGTAAGGAGCATTGGGATATTGCGGATAGGATTATTTCTGCAAGCGATGTGGTTATTGCGGTATTGACAGAAGAGAAGTATAACGACTTTGCAGTTGTGGATTTCTTTAAGCGTGCAAATAATGAGGGCAAAATTATTGTGCCTTTGATGAACAAGGTCGCTGTTGATAACCCTCGAGGGATTGAGTTTGCACGAGAACAAGTATCACACTTTCTTAAAGAGGCTGGGGTTGATGGTGAAATTGAGTCTTTTTATTTTCCGCGCACAAAAGAGGTTTTGGGTGTTCAGCCAATATCTTTTTCTAACGAGAGTAAGAGCCTTAGGCAATTTATTAGTGAGATACCCTTGGAGGAGACTAAGCAAAAGGTACTGCTGGATAGTGTGCGAAAACTTCAGGACGGTTTTGCAAAATGGGTAAACAGAGTACTTCTCAGAAAAGTAAGATTAGTTGAGAGGAATCTAAAGGATGTCGAGAGCAGGGCGAAGGAGGTAGTGGATAAATTTCAGCCTGCACCACCTAAGGAAATTGAGACTCATCTTGCTTCTGCAATTCGGAAAAGATTGGGCTGGGTAAAATATACAGTTTTGATACCAGGAAATATCCTGGATAGGTTTCGCAAGAGGAACAAAGAGGAGTTATATAAACTCGGTGAAGAACTGAGAGCGAACAATGAAAAACTCACGGTGGAGATGATTGAAGATACAATTAAGTTGCTTAATGAAACCTCCGATTTATTGCCCGATGAAATTGTGGATGAGTTTAGAAGTAGATTAGGAGAGATAATCAAGGACAAGCAATGTGTTATTGGTACTTTGAAGGAAAGGGTGATTAAAGACTTGAATCTTATACCTGATGAGATTATTAAGGAGTTGGATAAGATAGCAGGAGAATTTGTTAACAGTGGTTCACTGAGTGGACTAAAGTTTATCAGGGCTTTATCTGTATTATTGTTGATGCTTGGAACGGGTATAGTTGTATTTAGTCTCATCCCCGGTGCTTCTATGATACCTGAATATCTAACCCTTGGTGGTACAAGTTTGCTCGCATATTTTTTGGAGAATGAGGGGTTCAAGGGGTTGAAAGAGAAAGTGAGAACGCAGGTTGCAAGATGGATGGAGTTGAAAAGAAAGAGGGTTCTTGAGATATTCGAGGAAGAATTGTTTAGTAAACTATACCGTGATGTGCATGAGTTTGTTCAGTTGAGTAAGGAGTTCGTCGAGGAAGAGAGTATTGCAAAGGTTTTAAGTATGAGTGAACCATATGTGAGTGAAATTATCTTGGTGCAGGACTCGGGGCAGGATGAATCAGATGAATAAATTAGTTATATGAGGTATAGTTTTGAGGTATGTAGTTAATAAGAAACGAGGTTTGCAAATATGATGAGCACAGAAGATTACCTTGAAATGTTAGAAAGGTTGGAAGAATTAATTCAGGACAAATCTTTTCAAGAATGGGAGGGCTTTTCAAAGTATGTACTCCCGAAACTCAAGTTGCGACTAAATGAAATAAAAGAGAAGATTAATTCAATTGAAAATCTCTTGATAGTTGCGATAGTAGGTGGTTCTGGTGTTGGCAAATCTACTTTGATAAATGCGATAGCAGGAGACCGAATAGCAAGGGTAAGTCCTTTCAGACCTTGCACGGATAAGCCCTTAATTTATCATCCGCCTGATTGGCGTGTGCCCGAAAACTTTAGGAAATTTGACTGCATACCAAAATCTGTGCTTACTAATCTTGTATTGATAGATACGCCTGATACGGATACGGTTGTAAGGGAGCATAGAGAGTTCGTCAAAGAGATATTGAGCCATTGTGATTTGATTATCTTTTGTGGTTCGAGTGAGAAATACCTCGACGAGGCTACTTGGTCAGTATTGAGAGAATTGAAGGGTGAGCGAGCATTTGTACTTGTCGAAACTAAAATAGAATCACTTGAAAAGTCTATAATGGATAGTTGGTTAAAAGTGGTTGCGGATGAAGGGATAGAACCTATAGCAAATTTTAGAGTGAATGCACTTGCAAGTTTAGAGAGAAAACTATCGGGAAATGTTGAGGGGAATGAGTTTGAGTTTCCCAAACTTGAGAAGTTTCTGAGTAATTACCTCAACAATGATAAGGTCGTAAAGCGAATAAAGGAACTCAACATAAGTGGGTTGTTTAGGAAGATTTATGAGGAGTTTATGCCCCATATAGGAAAAGTGGAGGGAGGTATTAAGGATATTAGAAGCAGAGTAGATAAAAGTAAGAATGAAATCCATGCTAAGGGTATTGAGTTGTTGGGCAATTTCCTTTATAAGGATGTAAGTCTTTTCTATAGATTGTTAAAACTCTATTTGTCCACTCGCATTCACGGTTTGTTCTTGTGGGTAATAAATCTTTCAAATATATTTTCTTGGTTATCACCATTAAGTTGGATAAAATTCCTATATAGTAAGTTTGTTCCGTTTGGGAGCAAGAGCGGAGAAGATGATAAATGGAGTTTAGAAGATAGCATGCTTTCTGAATTACATTCTACTATTGTATCACAGGTTGAAAATTTGCGGGTAGCGTTAGAACCAGAGATAAATTCTGTGCATACAGACCTACTTTATTTGTTTGATAATGTGAAGATAAAGAAGAATTTTCTTGAAAAATTTGTAGAAGAATATAAATATAACTTGTTTACTAAGTCGAAAGAGTTTTTAAAAAGCTCATTACTGCAAGAACTTCAAAAGAGGAGTAAGGTGTACAGTAGTTATCTCCTGCTTCAGTTGTTTTATTTGCCAATGTATGCATTTTTTATTTACTTCTGCTGGAGGTTAGTGCCGGGATATTTCAAAGGGGAATTGATAGAGATTAATAATTTTTTAGTCTATTCACTTGTAGTTTTTTTGATTTTATTAGTGGTTATGTATTGGTTGTATAGCAAGTTGATTTATTTTTCTGCGTGGAGGATGAGTAGAGTTGTGAGTAAGATGTTTCGGGAGGAGTTTCTCCAGATAGTAAATCCGTTTGAAAAAGTTGAGCAATTGCTCAGCAGAATAGAAGGTGCATTAACTTTATTGAAAAGAAGTCTTGAAGAGTTTGCAAAAGTTGAATGAAGGAGTTTCAGTTTTTGAAAGGCTTAGTAGTGTAGAATTTTCCGTTTGAAAATCCAAATGTATTATTTATATAATAATGTGCTTTTCATTTGGAATTGTATTCTCCGAATTTTTGTAATCAATACCTATTTGATTGGGATATTTGATATGGGTAAAGGAGATAAAAGAACAAAGCGTGGAAAAATATGGCGTGGGACTTACGGGAAAACTCGGCTAAAGCCGAACAAGATGAAGAAGAAAGAAGAGCAGAAACAAGCGGAAACATCCGAGACATCCTAAGTTGAAATTTGTAATTTGTTTTTGCTAATATATTTTGCCCTTTACGCCATTCTACTTTAGAATCTTAAAATACCTTGATTGAATTTCGTAGTAAAGAGTTAGAATCGAAGGAGGAATAAAGTTGCCTACGATTGGACAATTATTAAGAGGTGCACGACAGCCTAAGGCAAAGCGGACAAAGTCGCCTGCTTTGAAAGGATGTCCGCAGGCGTCAGGAACTTGTACGCGCGTTTACACGATGACGCCGAAGAAGCCGAACTCTGCATTGAGGAAGGTAGCGCGTGTCCGCTTGAAGAATGGGTATGAAGTTACGGTGTACATTCCGGGCGTAGGGCATAACCTTCAAGAGCACTCACAGGTACTTATTCGTGGTGGTCGTGTTAAGGATTTACCTGGTGTGCGTTACCATGTTATTCGTGGTGCGCTTGATGCTATTGGGGATTTAGGTGGCACCGCTACAGTAAAAGAGGAAGGTGGGAAGAAGATTCATGTGGGTCGTTGGGTAAGTCGTTCCAAATATGGAGTAAAGAAACCAAAAGTAAGTTAATTTTGAAGAGGTGGTTATATGCCAAGAAGAAGAGTAGTACAAAGAAGAGAAGTTTTACCAGACCCGAAGTATAATAGTGTGCTTGTAGCGAAGTTTATAAACATAATAATGAAGTCTGGGAAAAAGAGTGTAGCAGAAAAGATTGTATACAAAGCCATTGATATAATCAAGCAGAAAATGCCCGATAAAGACCCATTGGAAGTATTTACACAAGCGATTGAGAATGCAAAACCATTAGTTCATGTTAAGTCGAGGCGAGTTGGTGGTGCTACATATCAAGTGCCGGTAGAGATACTGCCCCATGCGAGAACGTCCATTGCTATGAGGTGGATTAGAGATTTTGCTCGTGCTCGAGGTGAGAAGACTATGCAGGAAAGGTTGGCGGCGGAGTTGATAGATTGCTATAACAAAGTAGGGGCGACGATGAAGAAGCGTGAAGATACGCATAAGATGGCAGAAGCCAACAAGGCATTTATACATTTCAGATATTAATAGTATGTCGGATTTTGTAACAGACAAAAGTTTTGAGGTAATTTGGAGAGATTTGATAACAGGCTGAGCAGTGTGCTCCGGCTTCCGGGGCACTGCGAGGCTGAATATAAAGATTGAGTGATTGTCCTGCATAATGTGCAGGAAATCTACTTCAAAAATTGAATCAGCATAGCAGGGGCCCCGGGTAAGGCGGAGCAGAAGCGCCCAGTTAATAAGGATAAAGCGCTTATGCCACGCAGGTACCCGATAGAAAAAATCCGAAATATAGGGATAGCGGCCCATATTGATGCCGGCAAGACCACCGTTACCGAACGCGTCTTGTATTACACCGGCCGAGTGCACCGCGTGGGCGAGGTCCATGACGGTGCCGCTACCATGGATTACATGGAGCAGGAACGGGAGCGCGGCATCACTATAACCTCAGCAGCGACCGCCTGCGAGTGGAAAGGGCACAGGATAAATATTATCGATACACCTGGCCATATAGACTTCACCGCAGAAGTGGAACGCTGTATGAGAGTTTTAGATGGTGCAATTATAGTCTTCTGCGGTGTTGCGGGCGTCCAACCCCAATCCGAGACAGTTTGGAGGCAGGCGGATAAGTATAAAGTCCCCCGAATTGCCTTCATCAATAAGATGGATAGGGTTGGCGCTAATTATTTTCACGCTATAGAGACTATAGAAAAGCGTTTGCACGCGGTAACCCTTCCTCTCCAGATTCCCATCGGTAGCGAAGCAGATTTCAGAGCGGTTATTGACCTCGTCTCAGAAAAGTTGGTGACCTGGGTCGGTGATACAGTGGATAGCGTTCAGGTATTTGAAGAAATTCCCGATGAATATCGGGAGGAGGCTCAGTTTTGGAGAAATCATCTTATTGAGACGGTGGCAAACCTCAATGAAGAGGTTCTTACCCTCTGGATAGAGGGTAAAGAAGTGCCGGCTGAATTGCTCAAAAAAGCCATAAGACAGATTTGTATCGATAGGAAAGGTACGCCTGTCTTATGCGGAAGTGCATTGAAGAATAAGGGTATTCGTCTACTCTTGGACGCTGTGGTGGATTACCTCCCCTCGCCGGTGGATTTACCACCTTATGAAGGGACTGACCCGAAGCGTCCAGAGAAGAAAATACTTCGCTATCCCTCGGATGATGAACCTTTCTCCGCCCTGGCTTTTAAGATTCTCAGTGACCCGCATGTGGGCAAGTTGACATTTGTCAGAGTTTACTCCGGTGTAATTCAAACCGGTGAAGTGGTTCTGAATGTGCGGACGGGAATAAAAGAGCGATTAGGTCGCCTTGTAGAACTACATGCGGATGAGAGAATAGAAATAAAAGAACTCAGGGCAGGAGATATAGGTGCAGTTATCGGGTGCAGGTCGGCATCGACGGGCGATACGCTTTGTTCTCCTAAACATCCTGTGGCGCTTATGCCCGTGACATTCCCCGAGCCGGTGGTCCATATTGCCATCGAGCCTAAGACTAAGGCAGACCAAGACAGGCTCGCTAATGCCCTAAGTCGGTTTGTCGATGAAGACCCAACCTTCCGTGTGAAGGTGAATGAAGAAACGGGTCAAACCATAATAGGTGGGATGGGCGAACTTCATCTTGAGATTATCATGGATAGGATGAAACGAGAATACGGAGTCGAGGCCCATGTAGGCAAGCCGGTAGTGGCGTATCGCGAGACTGTTCGGGCAGTTGGCAGTGCGGATAAAAAATTTGTCCGCCAGACCGGTGGGAAAGGGCAATATGGTCATGTGGTTCTGACCATAGAGCCTCTTCCAAGAGGGAGCGGATTTGTGTTTGAAGATAAGACCACTGGCGGGGTAATTCCGAAGAACTTCATTCCTGCAATAGAGAAAGGTTGCAGGGACGCTCTGGAAACCGGGATTGTAGCGGGCTACCCAATGGTGGATGTAAAGATAACGCTACTGGGTGGCTCGTATCATGAGGTGGATTCATCTGACTTGGCTTTTCAGATAGCAGGTTCGATGGCAACGAAAGAGGCGGCTATGAATGCTAAACCGATTTTGCTTGAACCTATAATGAGGGTTGAGATAGATACGCCCTCTGAATATACGGGAGACATTGTTACAGACATAGACCGTCGCCGGGGCAAACTGCTTAATATGGAATCTGATGGGCACATTCAGATTATACATGCACTTGTGCCTCTGGCGGAGTTGTTCGGGTATGCGAATGACCTCCGCTCACTCAGTCAGGGGCGTGCAAATTATAGTATGGAATTTTGTCAATATGAGATAGTGCCCATAGATGTTGCAAATAAGATTATGGAGAAGATAGGCAGTGCCTATCGGTTTGAGCCGTAATAACACTCAGAGCCGAGAGGTTCTGTTTGTATAGATAGATTTAAACAAAATTGAAAATAGGAAATTAAACCGTATTAAGAATAGGAGAATGAAAAATGTCGAAGCAGAAGTTTGAGAGGACGAAGCCGCATGTGAATGTGGGTACGATAGGGCATATTGATCATGGGAAGACGACGTTGACGAGTGCGATAACGAAGGTATTAGCGAAGCAGGGGAAGGCGCAGGCGATGGAATTTGAGCAGATAGACAAGGCGCCGGAGGAGAAGGCGAGGGGGATAACGATAAATATAGCGCATGTGGAGTATGAGACGGATAAGAGGCATTATGCGCATGTTGATTGTCCTGGTCATGCGGACTATATAAAGAATATGATAACTGGAGCGGCGCAGATGGATGGTGCGATATTGGTGGTGGCGGCGAATGATGGGCCTATGGCGCAGACGCGAGAGCATATATTGTTGGCGAGGCAGGTGAATGTACCTGCGATAGTTGTGTATATGAACAAGATAGACATGGTGGATGAGCCTGAGTTATTGGATTTGGTGGAGGAGGAGATACGGGAGTTATTGAAGAAGTATGGATTTCCTGGGGATGAGGTTCCTGTGGTGCGTGGTAGTGCGTTGGCGGCGATGGAGGGTAGGGATCCTGAGATAGGGGAGAAGAGTATATTGGAGTTGATGAATGCTGTGGATGAGTATATACCTTTGCCGGAGCGGCCGATAGACAAGCCGTTTTTGATGCCGATAGAGGATGTATTTTCGATAACTGGTCGTGGGACGGTAGTGACGGGTAGGATAGAGAGTGGTAAGATAAAGGTAGGAGATAAGGTTGAGATAGTGGGATTACGGGATGAGATAAAGGAGACGGTGGTGACTGGTGTGGAGATGTTTAGGAAGATATTGGATGAGGGTATAGCGGGTGATAATGTGGGATTATTGTTGAGGGGTATAGACAAGGATGAGGTAGAGAGGGGTATGGTGGTTGCGGCGCCTGGTAGTATAACTCCGCACAAGGAATTTGAGGCTGAGGTGTATGTGTTGAAGAAGGAGGAGGGAGGTAGGCATACTCCGTTTTTCAGTGGGTATAGGCCTCAGTTTTATTTTAGGACTACGGATGTGACTGGAGAGGTGATACTGCCGGAGGGGGTGGAGATGGTGATGCCAGGGGATAATGTGCGTATAAAGGCGAGGTTGATAACCCCAGTGGCGATGTCAGAGAATTTGCGCTTCGCTATCCGTGAAGGCGGTAAAACCGTTGGCGCAGG
>CAZZMK010000087.1:0-3150 GCA_964655185.1 uncultured Nitrospirales bacterium
TTACAGCGTGCTCGATAGTAGGGAGGCTTTTAATCACGCCTCTAATGCCTGCCTTGGATAAGTAAAATAGTATACTAAATAGGAAACTGCTTATATTTTCTTCTGTGATTAAAAAAACATTTTTATCTTGAGTTTTTAATACCTCATCGTAAACTTCTTTCTGAAATTTTATTCTGTCAGGAGGATATAAATTTCTCACAATTGTAGGATTAATCTCGGAGATATATGTTGTAATTGAACTGAGCCTATTTTCTAATGTAGGGATATGCTCAGATATTGGATACCTGTTTGAAGCAAATATGAAACTTTCTTCACCTGGTTTTATTGCGGTAATTGGAAAGATATATGAAATTGTGTTATAGATAGAGGCGCCGTAGTATGCCAATTCAGAACCTAAGAAGTTTTCTCCCCCGGTAAGAGAAATTCCGATTATACCTTCTTCACTTATATGTGATTTCAATGTGTCGAAGAAATTTGCCGTGGTGTATCTGGAAAGAGAGATTGTAGTAGGGTCGCCTATATGGAGAAGGATAGCGTCATATTTATCGTTAGTAGATGAAAAATATTTTCTTGGTTCGTCGGACGGAATAAATATTTTTTGAGAATCAACTAAGTAATTGTTTTCAATTAATTTGAGAATTTTGTTTCCAATCTCATAATCTGTTGGTAACCATACTATTTTTTCGATAGTTTTTATCCTTGATAGAAAAGGAATCAAGTAAACAAGTCTCTCGCCAATAAGAGCAACGGATTTTAAGTCATTTTTTTGTGATAGGAATGTTGCGGTAAGGATAATTCCGTATTCGTCATTTGGGAAATTTAGAAAAACTTTTTTATTTTTTAAGATGAGAGTTTGGGTTTCTTTTTCTCCGAAAATATACTCCGCTTGTTGAGTAATAATTTTTTCTCGCCATTTCCCGCCTTTGATAATTTTTGCCCATGTAATGGAATTTTCTATTCTGTCTACATAAATTCCCCCTACCATTAAAATCGGAAGTAGTAAAGTGTACAAGATGTTTCCTAATGTACTTCCAGTTTGTAAGAGGGCAGAAAATCCTAATAACCATGCGGAAATTGTAAACGGTATCCAAATGGTAAGTCCGTAAAAGATTGCTACAGTAGTTGTGATACCTCCGAGGACTGCGCCAAAAGCCTCGAGAGCATATACTTGTCTAACAACTTTTGAAGGTGATAAATCTTTTTGAACATTAGATAGTTTTTTTAAATTCCTTTCCCACCACCCAGATGCGAGAGGGAAAAGAAAACCAGTGGTAGCACTTACTGCAGATGGGGCAAGTATAGCAATCATTATAGTTGCGCTAATAGGGAAAATTTCGTATGTAGGTACCCCATAGATTAAACGAGCATTACTTATAAGAACATGACCAACTAACCAGGAAGGTATGTATAATAGAGAAAATATTGGGAATAAATTTGATTTATTCTTTAGAAACCTGCTGAGTAACGAACCTGGGAAAATCCAAAAGAACCACGAAAAGAAAAAAATACCAATAGTTAGTTCATTACTCTCCAGTGTATTGAGAAATTCCCTTATAAGTATTGATTGAACGGTAAGAGAGAAAAAACCAAGCGATATGATCAATAAAGATTTTTTCACTTCAACTACTCTTCGTGGAATACATCTGCTTCAAAAACTTCAAATTCGGCACCTTCTTTGTATGCGTCAGGGGGTAGTCCTGCCTTCATTGATAAATGTTGAAGAGTTTGTTCCAAGTTCCAATTTTGCTCTGGTGCTACTTGAGGTAAGAATAACGCTTGGTGAGAACCTTTTTTAAGTATAATTCCGTGCTTACCAAGGACAATTTCATTGTAGTGATTAATTTTTCGAGGGGGTGTGAGTAGCGAAATATCAATTTTAATTTTCGGTAGTTCATCTTTAGAGATTGGGTAAAACCTCGGGTCTTTGAAACCCGCATTATAAGCATTTTGTATTACCGATTTGTAGAGGGGTTTTGTAGCAAAAATCTCGCCGATACATCCTCTGAGTTCCTCGTTAATTTTGAGAGTTACAAACACTGCGCCTGGTTCTTTCATCCTATCTGTAAGCGTAATTGGAATTTCTGAGTCTGAAGGGAGTTTCCCCTTATCAAGGATATATTCGAGAGTCCATCTCGCAAGTTTTAGTAAGTCCTTTTTCTCTTGTGGTTGTAAATTAGAAGTGGTTTCCATAGGCTTCATATCTCCTTTTTCCCAGGTTCCTGTTATTGCTATACTAAAATAACTCACTGAGTTTTTATAATCTCCAGTTAAATCTCCCGACCTAAAATAATCTACTAAATGAACCTTAGCATTTTCGGGGAGCAAACAAAGTAGAATTCCTATTCCATAAGGTCCACATATGGTAATTCCCGTTGTATCAAGGTATTCGTAAAAGCCTTTTACATCCTTCTTCTCTATAAACTCGTATGCGCCCATGTCGTATTTCTTTAAATTATCTGGGATATTATCTGTAAAAGGTATATAAGCGTAGTTGGGTCCATAATGCGTAAAATCAGTGCTTACCACAATTAATGTATTCTCGTCGATAATTTTTCTAAGCACATCTGCTATTTTCTTGGTAGTTTCTAAGTCAAGTTTCCCACACACAATAGGAACTATCTTGAAATCTTTTTTTGCATATTGTAGTAAAGGTAGTTCTATTTCCACACTGTGTTCGCCAATGTTTGCAATAGGTATGGTTTTGAAATATGTTGATTTTGAAATTATATTTAGCGCTTCAATATCTAACGGAATTTTGCCTAAAGGCGTTTCGTAGTAGTCTATATCGTTTGGGATACTCACAATATTTTCAATTGGTGCTTTATGACAGGTTCCTAAAATAATTATTCTTTGATATTGTTTTTCACCTGTTGATTTTATTCCTTTGACAGCAGTTTTACCTGAGTAAATATACCCAGCGTGGGGCAAGATGAGTGCAATTACATTTTCAAGAGAGGGGACTATAGCCTCAGTAAAAAGTGTATTTAGTTGAGATTTCAAATTTTCAGGCGAAGAATCATACCATTTACCTGCAATCTCTGAGAAGTAAGTCTTAGTTTGTTTTGATTCAAATTCAGTTTTTTGCTCACCCGAGCAGGAGATTGCTATTAGCAAAGGTATTATAGATAAGGTAACGAGAATTTTTTGTTT
>CAZZMK010000088.1:0-7918 GCA_964655185.1 uncultured Nitrospirales bacterium
ATGACAAGAGAGGCTTACGAAAAGTATTTGAAGACTCTATAATGAAATAAGCGTCAAGAGAATACAGGTTAGAGGTAAGGGGAGAAACTTTTATTTGTTAAATTTTGAGGAAGTAGAGATGCATTGGATACCTATAACCCAAAAAGATGAGGAAGAGATGCTTCGCACCATTGGTGTGAGTTCTATAGATGACCTATTTAAAGATATCCCGCAAAATTTGAAAATTGGTGAACTAAATCTTCCTCGCCCATTAACAGAGTTTGAAGTTTCGAAGAAGTTAAATATTTTGAGTAAAAAAAATGTTCCTGGGGAGATATCCTTTTTAGGGGGCGGATATTATGACCACTACATACCAGCAGTGGTGGATTATCTCTCCCAGCGAGGTGAATTTGTCACTGCTTATACTCCATATCAGGCTGAGTGTGCCCAGGGAACGCTTCAAGCAATATATGAATACCAAACAGCAATCTGTCGGCTTACTGATATGGAGGTATCGAATGCTTCACTATATGACGGTGGAACAGCGCTTTTCGAGGCTGTTCTGATGGCAATTAGAATTACTGGGCGGAAACGGATTTCTATTGTGCCAGGAGTAAATCCCTTGTATTTGCACATGCTCAAGACCCATATTGCTAATCTCGATGTAGAAATAATTGAAGGAGATGACCCATCTGAAAGTGCTTGCGTTATTGCTTCTAATCCTGATTTCTTTGGAAATATATTTGATTTTTCTTCCCTTAGTGATAAGTGTCATGCCCTTGGCTCACTTTTGATTCTTGTTTTCTATCCCATTTCTCTTGGTATATTGAAAACCCCAGGAGAAATGAGAGCAGATATCGCTGTGGCGGAAGGTCAAAGCCTCGGTTTGTCCCTTGCGTGTGGAGGGCCATACCTCGGGATAATGGCTACCAAACGAGAGTATATTCGGAAGATGCCAGGAAGAATCTCTGCGATGACTGTTGATAGTAAAGGGAGAAGAGGGTTTGTTCTTACTCTTCAAGCGAGAGAACAGCATATAAGACGAGAGAAAGCAATGTCTAATATATGTTCTAATCAAGCCTTGTGCGCATTAAGAGCACTCATATATTTATCTGAGATAGGTAAAGCAGGTATTCAGCAATTGGCAGAACACTGCTATTCGAAAGCCGAATACTTGAAGCAAAAACTCGCGGAAATTGACGGGGTTAGGATAAAAAATAAAGGCTTCACATTTAACGAGTTTGTAGTAAATTTAAGTACTCCTGCCAAAGATGTCGTGGATAAGATGAATAAATTAGATATACTTGCGGGCATACCGATTATGAACTATTGTAATTGCCTCAATGTTAGTTTACCTATTAAGGATTACTATGGAATTGAGTATGGGGATGAAGGTGATTTACTTATAGCAGTTACCGAAAAAAGAACCAAAGAAGAAATGGATTTATTTGTCAGTAAATTGAAGGAACTTGTAAATACATAAAATGAGTAATCGTAGAATTGGGAGAATCTGAATGGAATTAATATATGAAAAATGCCGAGGGAGAAAAGCATTCAACTTCGGAGAACTTGACGTACCACACGCGACATTTCCAAATGAATTGAGAAGAAAAAATGCTCCGGAGTTACCCGAAGTTTCGGAACTTGATGTTGTTCGGCATTTTACTAATCTATCGAGGAGAAATATCGGTATTGATACAAATTTTTATCCACTTGGCTCTTGCACGATGAAATATAACCCTAAGATTGCAGATTTGTTGTCTTCTTTGCCCGGTTTTACTATGGCTCACCCTAATATGTTTTACATCGATGAACTCAGAGACAGATTAACTGGGGCTATTGAGATTGTTTACGAACTTGAACATTTACTTGCCGAGATTTCAGGAATGAAAGCAGTTTCGCTTCAGCCCATGGCTGGGGCACATGGCGAATTAACAGGGGTCCTGATAATATCTGCCTATCATAGATTTTGTGGTAATGCTAATAAAAAAGTGGTATTGATACCTGATTCGGCTCATGGGACAAATCCTGCAAGTGCAGCGATAGCGGGGTATGAGGTTAAAGAAATACCCTCTAATTCTCGAGGTACTTTGGACATTTCAGAGTTTAAGAAGGCTTTGACGGATGATGTTGCTTGCGTAATGTTGACTTGCCCTAATACTCATGGGTTATTCGAAGAATCTATTACTGAGATAGCAGAAATTGCCCATAACAAAGGGGCTCTACTTTATTACGATGGAGCAAACTTAAATGCAATCTTAGGACAATGTCGTCCTGGAGACCTTGGCTTTGATGTGATGCACTTCAACCTACATAAAACATTTGGAACACCCCATGGTATGGGTGGACCAGGTGCAGGTCCGGTTGGGGTGTGTGAGAAACTCATTGAGTTTTTACCCGGTCCGAGGATAGTAAAAAATCAAGATGGTTCGTTTTCGTTTAAAAATCCTGAACATTCTATCGGTAAGGTCGCCCCATTTTTAGGACATTTTCTCGTAGCAGTTAGGGCTTATGTTTACATACTTATGCAAGGTGCAGAAGGCTTGAAGAATGTTAGTAAATACGCCGTATTAAATGCTAATTATGTCTTGGCTCGATTGAAAGAATATTTCCCGCCCGCTTTTGATAGGTTATGTATGCACGAATGTGTTCTTACTGCGGAGAAATATCTTGACCATCATGTCAGAGCATTGGATTTTGCTAAGGCTTTGTTAGATAGAGGGTTCCACGCTCCAACAGTATACTTTCCGCTTACGGTGAAGGAAGCATTAATGATAGAACCCACAGAGACTGAAACTAAAGAGACTTTGGATAGATTTTGTGATACGATGATTGAACTGGCGAAGATTGCTAAGGACAATCCACAGGTGCTTAAGGAAGCACCTCAAACTACCCCTGTAGGTAGGTTAGATGAAGTTAAAGCGGCGAAGGAACTTAATGTAGTTAAACCAATAGGAAAGGTAGTTTAGTAGATAATCTATAACACGGAGTGTGTTTGTATGAGAAAAACTATTACCAAAACTCATACACCAAAGATACTTGATGGTAAGAAAGTCGCAGAGCAGATAAAATCGGAACTTAGAGTTAGGATTGAGTCTCTTATAAAGAAAGGGATTGTTCCTGGACTTGCAGTGATACTGGTCGGAAACAATCCCGCAAGTAAGGTATATGTTAGCAACAAAAGAAAAACCTGCGAAGAACTCGGTATACGCTCATTTGCCTATGACCTTCCAGAGACCACTACTGAAAGTGAATTATTAGAATTGATACACAGACTCAATGCAGACCCCAATGTCCACGGGATATTGGTCCAGAGCCCAGTAGAAGGTAAAGACATTGACGAGGAAAAGATTTTAGAGGCAATTGACCCGAATAAGGATGTGGATGGATTCCATCCTATAAACAAAGGGCGATTGTTAAATGGACAGGATTGCTTTGTTGCATGCACTCCTGCGGGTATTGTGGAACTGTTAATCAGGTATGGTTATAGTCCCCAGGGTAAGCATGTTGTTATTGTAGGTAGGTCAAACATTGTTGGAAAACCACTTGCAAGTTTATTGGTGCAAAAGGCGGAGTGGGGAAATGCGACAGTTACTATATGCCATACCAAAACGCGAAACCTTTCTGCGGTAACTAAAACGGCCGATATTCTTGTTGCTGCGATAGGTCAGCCAGAATTTATAAAAGGAAGAATGGTAAGGGATGGCTGTATAGTGGTAGATGTGGGAGTAAATCGTATTGAGGACCCATCTAAAAAGTCAGGTTATAGATTGGTAGGCGATGTGCACTTCGAAAGCGTTGCTAAGAAGGCTCGTGCAATTACTCCTGTGCCTGGTGGAGTTGGACCAATGACCATAGTTATGTTGATGAAAAATACGGTCAAATCTGCTGAGCAATTTCTACTTGGAAAGTAAGGCTTAACTTAGGAGTAGTTCTCTCAATTCTTCTGGTGTATCGACGATATAGTCTGGATTCGATTTGAGTAATCGCTCTTTTGAGTGCCAACCCCAAGTTACCGCTACGGTTATCGCGTTGGCTTCTCTGCCTTCTTTAATGTCTCCGCAGGTATCTCCAATATAGTATGGCTTGTGATTAGGATGTTTTTTAGAAATTTGCTTTATTTTCTTTACTTTACTTGTTTCTACATCAGCACCTAATATGTCTTGTATCCCATTAATGCTTTCTCGAGTTAAGAAATTCCTGACTGCTTCGCTTAGATTTGAACTTATAATGTATGTAGGATAAGTTCTTGATATGTCTTCTAAAGTCTCTTTTATCCCATCAAAAGGCTTAACTCTGCTATTGGCTTCTGCGATTCTCGGCTGAAATTTTTGAAATAATTCTCTTAACTTCCATGGAGGGAAGCCTAATTTAAACAAGGATAGTATTAGATTCCCGTCGAATAAACTAAGTAAAACCTCTTTTGAATTTAATTTATGGAATCCTAATTCTTCACAGGCACGGGTAAATTCTGTAAAGAAAATATTGAATGAATCAGCAATAACACCATCAAAATCGAACATAACGACTTTTTGTTTAGACATTTGAACTCCTTCAGCAATTTCCATTTTGTATTGTTATAATAATAATATGTTTGATATAATAAAAGTGAAAGAGTAACAAAAACAATTAACTTGAAGATGGAGTATAGGAATGTCTGGACACTCTAAATGGGCAACGATTAAGCATAAGAAGAGTGCCCAAGATGCAAAGAAGGGCAAACTCTTCTCTAAACTTGCAAGGGAAATAACAGTCGCCGTTAAACTTGGTGGTCCTGACCCTGAAGCAAATTCTCGGTTGAGGACTGTGCTTTTAGCCTGTAGAAGTGCGAATATGCCGAAAGAGAACATAGAACGAGCCATAAAACGAGGAACAGGCGAGGGTGGTGAGAATTACGAAGAGGTAAGATATGAATGCTATGGGCCTGCAGGTGTAGCAATTGTAGTGGATGTGTTGACAGATAATAAGCGAAGAACGGTTGCAGATGTCCGTCATATAGTTACCAAACACGGTGGTAATATGGCGGAGGCGGGGGCGGTAATGTGGAACTTCGAACAGAAAGGGTTAATAACTGTTTCTAAGACTATCTCCGAAGAAGAAATGATGGAAAAGGCAATTGAAGCAGGTGCAGAAGATGTAGATACCGAAGGGGATGTGTATGAAGTTTACACTGCACCTAATGATTTGCATACAGTTCTGCAAGCATTTGAGAAGATGAATTTGCCTGTGAATGAGGCTAAACTTACACTTAAACCTAAAAACCTCGTTACAGTGGATAGTAAGTCTGCAGCCGCAGTACTTAAACTTATGGAAGCACTTGAAGATATGGATGATGTCCAAGATGTGTACACTAATTTGGACATCACGGATGAAGCACTTGCAGAGGCAATGGCTGAATGATAAGCATAAATAATGATTGCTATCGGAATTGACCCTGGGACCGCTACAACTGGTTTTGGAATAGTAAAAGAGAAAGACTCGCGACTATTCCATATAAAACATGGTGCAATACGAACCTCTGCTCAACTTCCTCTCGAAGAAAGATTATTGTATATTTATGACCAATTAAATGAGTATTTTTCCAATTACTCTCCTGACCTTGTTGCAGTGGAAAAAATCTATTTTAAGCAGAATGTAACAAATGGTATTTTTGTTGCTCAAGCACGGGGAATAGCCCTTCTTTTATCTGCCCAAAAGAAAATTCCAGTAGTCGAATTTAGCCCTACTGAGGTAAAAACCGCATTAGTCGGATATGGCAGGGCAGAGAAGTTTCAGGTTCAGGCTATGGTTCAGAGGTTGCTAATGTTAGACAAAATTCCTAAGCCAGATGACGCAGGGGATGCCCTTGCCCTTGCTATATGTGCCCTCCAAACTCACCGTCAAATCAATCTCAGATAATTTTTTGGAGTTTTAATTCGAGGGTATTCTAATTTAATTCTAATACACCTATATCGTAGATATATAAATGAGGGATTGTAACTTTAATCCTATTATCCTCTACAACTGTTTGAATGGGAACTTGTGCGGGGGCAAGATATGCTTTATTAATTTGTTTACCCTCAGGTATGATTGTTTTTGGTAAATATACAACAATATCTTTTACCACAGGAACATCTTCTACCATATGGCGTTCAGGACTCAAGTAACCACTTACCGCCCTATTTACAAGATTTATCAAGATTTTATTTTCTTTTTTCCTCAAACTTAATTCCACATACCAGGGTTCTACGCGCCTTGCTAAGTTATGGATATCTAATTCGGATAACCAATTATTTAGAGCAATCCGAAACTGTGGTACAGGGTGAGTACAATACAACTTAAAAAATGGGCCATATATAGCCATTACTTTGCCCTTGCCAATATTGTGAAGTGTAACAGCGGGGAATTGAGTAGCGTCTCTTTGGGATTCTTCCCCTTGAAGTAAGTATGCAATAATTTTGGCATTAGGGTTCACCTCTACACACTGGTATTCTCCGCCAGTGGTTACAGAAGAGCCATCAGGTAAAGGTAGCCAAGCACGCCTCATACCTTTTTCCCCAGTTATACCCAACCAGTCACCGAAGTTCGAGGCAAGGAAGTTGCCAGATAGTATCAAATCCCCGCCATTTTCTACATATTCTTTAATTTTAGTTACGAACGATTCTGATAGGTATCTTCTTTCCGGGATAACTATTAATGGATAAGTATCAACAACTTTGCTTAGCGAGTCCTCGTTTAGTATATCTACAGAGAAACCAAGTTCAAGTAGTATACTAACTGCACCCTCAACGGGCTGTATAACCGCTCCGTGTTTTCCGTATAGAGGCTCATTTTCTTTGTAGAATGTAGTTTCACTATGTAGAACCGCAACCTGAGGGATAGTTTCGGACTTGAAACACCATTCTTTTCTTGCTTTGCAAAAATCACCTACTGCGGATAATAATGAAGTGTGCCAATCTACTAACCTACCTGACCGTTTCGGGTTATCGTAGATGAACACAGACCCTCCTTGTGCCATTACCTCAGATAGTTCCTGACAAAGATGAGGTACACTCTTCATTATTTTGCCTATGCTTGAAGAGTGCATAAAACTCCATGCCATTAAGTCCCACGGCTTACCACGAGATGCTAAAAATCTTGCTTCAAAAGATGCCTCCCTTGCCCCAAATGAAGGAGAAAAATCTCCGCTTAAATAGTCCACATCTACTGATATAGGTTCAGGTTGTCTCATTGTGTAAAGCCAATTACTGCATACCATACAGGAGGGCTTAACTTTGTGAACTTCTTCAACGACCCTTTTCACATGCTTTGTAAATAGGTCTCTGTGAAAGGCTACCCATTCATCCCAATGAGGGTCACCTTTTTTGACAGGAATATTTTGTATTCCTGTACTCTCGGTGAAAAGTTTTTTGCATCTATCACACCAGCACGGAAAACTTGCCCAATTTTCTCCATCTACCCATATTCCATCGATATCGTATTCTTTTACTACCTCTATAAGTTGAGGTATCATAAGTTTAGTATCATAATCACTTGTCCTACAGGTATTGTTAGGATCGATGGAACCATCTGGTTTCCTTCTTCCCCAGTCAGGATTGAGTTCTATGGCACGCGTGTCCCATACACCTGAGTAATGAATTGAAAGTGGTATGCCCATTTCTTTTGTAACATCCCTCCAGATTCTGAGGGCGTCTTGCACAATTCCGGGAGAAGGTGAACCTACTTTGGTAGGGTATCCCGTGTAACCAGGGTGACCTTTGCAATCGTATTGAACAAAATCGGGCTTAACCTTTAATAGAAAATCCCTTATTTGTTCAGGGGTTGTCTCTCTACCTAATTCAGTGTCTTTAGCATTTGGGTGAAGGTCGAAATGGATTCCAAAGAAACCGTCTTCGTGCCAGTTGGGCGATTGAGTAAGCGTAACCAATATGCTCAAAATCAAAATGTTTACTGTTATTCC
>CAZZMK010000089.1:0-3301 GCA_964655185.1 uncultured Nitrospirales bacterium
AAATTCCTACCGGGAAATGGCAACTCGATATGGAGAAGGTTCATCAGGCTCTACTCAAACTCTGGCAAAATCAGAAGGAGTCCAATTGATAGGTATAATTTCAGAAAGTTGGAAGAGAGTATATTATCAATAATTCTTTTATATTTTTGATGCCCGGTGATTTCACATTGTCTGATGAGTTGAGTATGGGAATAGTGTGTCGTCTTAAAATTGCTTCTTTTGATTCCAAATCATTGGAGGTAGAAAGATTCTATCCTGTACCGATAACATTGGCAAGTTTTATTTTGTTAAAATAACATCCGGTAATTTCAACAAAGATTTACCTTTAGAGGAGTTTGAGTTTAGATGAAGGTGGTGAGAATTTTGCCAGTGTTGGTGTTTTTGCCTATTGGAGTAATCTTTTCCGCGGAGACTGACCAGTATCTCACATGGGGAATAGAACTGAAAGACTCTGCGGATATTCTTAACAACTATTTTAATCAGGAACTTGAGAGATACCTTGAAATAGTAAACTCGCGCGCTAAGCCTATAAAAGATCCTGAGGAGTTGACCGTAGCGATATATTACCATTTCTTCCAATTTCTGGGTTGGTCTCGGCTGAGAACTTATATGCGATATAATCCTGCGGTGGATAAATACCCTGATTTAAGTGTTCCTACGCGAAAGTATCAGCGTATGAGTATTCACAGGGGTTTTGCTTTTCCCTATATACTCCCTATGGCAAGGACTATTAGAGTGGGTGATATTTACTTCGGAATTGATAAACTTTGTCACTTCTTTGGATTTGGAAGGCGATATTATCAGCGGTATTGTAGGTATATAAAGGAGGGCTATTCTGAAGAAGAGGCTATGCGTAAGGTGGTCCTGTGGGGGGTGTTCCACGAGGATAGTTTAGTGGGTAAATTAGTGGATGGAATTTTTTCTCACGGCGACCTTGAAGCTAATTTTCAGGGATTCAGGTTAGCACACGATTTGTGTAGTGGCAACCCGCCATATATAGAAAACATTGATGGAAAATGGAAGTTGGTTAGAAAAGTAGATTTTCGGAACTACATTACGCCGGCATTTGACGAAAGTTATAATAATTCTCACTTTTGGGCTATGCGGAAGAGGATAGTTTTAAGAGTGCTGAAAGATGAGTATTGCGATAAGGTAGACCTCCCCACAGTAAGGGAACGATTTGAAAGGTATAAAAAATATCCGCCAAGTTTCTCTCAGCAGGTAATTAAGGAGTATTTCGAGAAAAAAGGGAAAAATCCACAATGGGAGCAATCTATTTGGGCAATTTGCAGTAAGTGTCCTGACTGCAAAGAGACTTATAATAGTGAAGGTAAGAGCAATTTTGGGCATAACTATGACTTTGCTCAACATAAACATACTTGATGAATCAAGATGGAGTGGGAGCGAAGTATGAGATTAATCGGCATTGAGATAGGGGGCACTAAACTACAAGTTGCGGTAGGAGATGAAAAGGGCAATATCTACTCAGTGAAGAGGGGTGGAGTGGAAAAAGGGTGGCAATCAACGGAAATATTACGATGGATAGTAGACACTACAAAGCAAGTTATAGCGGGACTGAATCCTGATGAGAAGCCGTCAGCAATTGGGATTGGATTTGGTGGACCTGTGGATAGTAATAATGGTTCTGTGCTTACTTCACATCAGATAGCAGGTTGGCAAGGTTACCCGCTTAAGGTTCGGTTTGAAGATGAGTTCTCGTTGCCGACAGTAGTTGCAAATGATGCAAATGCATCAGGCTGGGCGGAATACATCTGCGGGGCTGGAAAGGGTACGCGAAATTTTTTCTATATGAACATAGGAAGTGGAATAGGTGGGGCTCTGATTATCGATGGTAAACTCTACGATGGGCAAGGTTATGGTGCAGGAGAGATAGGGCATACTTATGTCCCTGATTGGATTAAGAGCGAATCGGGAGCATTTGATAAACTTGAAAATATCTGCTCTGGCTGGAATATTGAGAAGAGGCTGAAGAAGGAGGGCTATGTCCCAAAAGATAGTCTAATATACAACAAGGTTAGTGGGAATTTGGATTCAATTAGTTGCAAGTTGCTTGGCGAATGTGCTGAAGCAGGCGATAAGTTTGCTATAGAAGAACTGGAAAGGGTGTCCCAATCGCTAAGCATAGCCATTTCAAATGTTATAACTTTATTCCATCCGGAGAAAATTGCTTTAGGGGGTGGCGTTTCGCTAATGGGACCTGTACTGATAGATAGGATTAAGGAGAAGGTGGATAAGATTGTCTTTGGTCCATTCAGAGGCAAGTATGAAATACTCCCGTGTCTACTTGGTGAGCAGGTAGTGCTTGTAGGAGCCATCCTGCTTGCAGGAGGTTTAGTTGGTTAGATACGCAAAATTTAACGATAAGTATAAGGAGAATAAAAATGTTCTTTACTATTTTATTTGGTGTTATACAAGTAGCAAGCGTTTTTTCGGGTGTCCCTGAGGTTATTCTCGATACCGATATTGGCGACGACATCGATGATACCTGGGCTCTTATGCTGATGCTCGGTGCGAACAAAGTGAACCTAAAAATGATAGTTACTTCCTGTGATGATACTGAGACGAAACTACTCCTTGTAGCGAAGATGTTGGAGGTTGTGAAAAGAACTGATATACCGATTTGTCAAGGTGTAAAACTCAATTCTAAGCCAATAAATCAGGCTAAATGGATAGAAGGATACTCGCTCGAACATTATCCGGGGGTGGTGCATAGGAACGGTGTGGAGAAGATGGTAGAGTATATTCTCAATAGCAAGGAGAAAGTTACTCTCTGTGTGATAGGACCTATGATGAACATAGCAAAGGCATTGGAAATTGCACCGGAGATTGCCAATAAAGCGAGAATTGTTACTATGGCAGGTAGTGTATATAAAGGCTATGGCGGGAAAGATGGCAGGGACTGTGAATACAATGTGTGCAGGGACGCAGAAAGTGCCCGAAAGGTTTTCTCTGCAGCTTGGGATATTACTATGATTCCGTTGGATACTTGTGGGACTATAATTTTGAAAGGCGAGGATTATAAGAAAGTGGCAGAGAGCAACTCCGTATATGCAAAGGTAGTGATTGAAAATTACAATATATGGACTAATCGTAAGCACTATCCTTCGGATGAGAGTAGCGTTTTATTTGATACACTCGCCGTTTATTGTACTTGGGCTGAAGATGTGGTCGAGATGGAAACCATCAGTATATCTATAGACCGTGAGGGGAAAACAAATCCTGATGATAAAGGTAAACCAGTCCGCTGTGCTATTAGATGGAAAGATAAAGAAAAATTTGA
>CAZZMK010000090.1:0-2621 GCA_964655185.1 uncultured Nitrospirales bacterium
GTTAATCCAGACCTTATTCAGAATCCAAGACTACTAAGTTCTGGAACAAGCACAAATATCGATGAGACAGGAGACAATACTTCCGCACTTGCAATGGCACAAGTAAGGACGACAAAAATTTTACAAAACTATACTCAAACTGCTGATGAATACTATCAATCGCTCATAGTAAAGATTGGCGTAAATGCAAGGTCAAATACCGACATTCTCGAGATGGAGAGAAACTTCATTAGGGACTTTAATCAAAGAAGGCAAGAAGTATCCGGAGTAAATTTAGACGAAGAAGTTACTAATTTACTTCTATTCCAAAGGGCATATGAGGCTTCAGCAAGAATTGTAATCGTAACAGACAGGATGTTAGACGCACTACTAAATATTATTTAATTCCTCCTCAAATTAGACACTTAAAATTTTATTCCTTTCCTCCCTCATAGATAAATACAAAGAAGGCTTTTTAAGGACGAATTTATTTATATCCTGCTCAATTTGATTTTTTATAGACTTAAAAGAATACCCCGATTCAATTGACTTCCTAATAAAGTTGCCTCCAGCAAGTTTATCAAAGAAATCGGTAAACTTAAATTCATCTTCATATTCTCTACTTATCGAGAGTAATAGTTCATATGCAGTAGTAAACGGTCTAAATAAATATGGTTCAGTGACCTTAATTTTTATACCATTACATTTATCTCCCATATACTTTGGATGAGATACCTTACCAGAAATAGGTTTAGGAACAAACTCACAAACGCTTAACTCAACTCCTTCAAATGCATACTTTGGAAGCAATTGTAGTATCTTCTCTGCATTAAACCAGGGCGCCCCAATCATACGAAAAGGAAATTCAGTACCTCTACCCTCACTCAAATTAGTGCCTTCAAACAAACAGGTCCCAACATAACATAATGAAGTTTCAAAATCAGGTATGTTAGGAGAAGGTGGAATCCACTGCAAATCTACTCTATCATACATCAAGTCTCTAAACCATCCATCTACCTTAACTATCCTCAAATTGACCTTCCTCAAATCTTTCACATTTTCTTTCAAGAATATACAACTCTCCCCTAAAGTCATACCATGTCTGATTGGTACGCCACCCCAGCAAACATCACTTATAAAGTCACTTTCTGGTAAAGGGCCCTCCAACACTTCCCCACCAAGCGGATTAGGTCTATCTAAAACTAGTACTTTTATATTGTACTCAACCGCGAGACTAAGTATTTTGCGAACTGAAGCAATATATGTATAATACCTCGCGCCTATATCAGGCATATCAATCACAATCCAATCTGTTCTTCTTAACAAATTTACCTTTTCTTGGTATTTTCCCTTCGAGAATATATCTACTATAGGAATTCCTTCCCACTCTCTATTACTCTCACCCTTGCCTGCTTCCTCACTAACTCTTAGTCCGTGTTCTCCTGTGAATAAACAAACTACCTTAAACCTATCAGAAGATGTTAAAATTTCGAGAGTAGAAGTTCCATAGGCGCTCAATGCAGAAGAGTTAGTAAGTAGCCCCACCTTGGCACCTTGCAAAATTTTGAATTCATCCCTCACCAACACATCAACACCTGGATGCACATTCAATTTTTTAGGATTAATCAACACAGAAACACCATTATAGAAAGTCTTTCTCAATTTTTTATTGTCTCTTCTAAATCTGCTCGGATGACACGAATTACTAAGTAAGATTGAGTAGTATCCGGATACTCTATCCCACCACATACATGTTCCAGTAAAACCTGTATGTCCTAATGCAGTTCTAAAAGGAAGAACCCCTTCGATACTATCCCAGAACGGGTCAGTTTTCCAACCCAATACTTGCCAAGGATAATTAGAAATTATTTTAGTTGTAGCCATCTCCTCAATCACTTCACACTTTAAAAGTTTTCTGTAAATCATAGTCCTACAAAACTTCGCCAAATCCTCAGCAGTAGAAAATAAACCTGCGTGTCCACATATTCCTCCCATAGCATACGCATTCTCGTCGTGAACTTTCCCTCGAACTACTTTTTTTCTCCAACTACACATCTCTGTCGGGGCACATCTTTCTACAAATTCTTCAGGAACTTTGAAAAATGTCGAAGTCATATTCAAAGGCTGAAAAATATTACTCTTACAAAAAGTTCCTAAATCGGTTCCTGAAACAACCTCAACGATATGCCCTAATAAAATAAAGCCAAAATCAGAGTACAAATGAGCACTACCCGGTAAAAATAATAAATCCTCTTTGTAAAGTTTAATCAAAAAATCTTCAAACGAGTTTATCTCTCTATACCATTCTGCGTAAGCAGGTAAACCCGAACTGTGAGTAAGTAAATGCTTTATCAAAATATTTTTAAATTTAGAAACAGAAACATACTTACTCAAAGGGTCATCTAAACTTATTTTTCCCTGCTGATAAAGCAACATTATCGCAGTAGTAGTGGCTACCACCTTAGTTAGTGAAGCAAGGTCATAAATAGTATCAACTGTCAAATCTTCTTCGATTGGCATTAAACTTTTCTTTCCCACCCCACCGAAAAAGAACACCTCATCATTCTTTCCCACATAGGCAACAGCACCAGGTGCTGAGCCTTCTATTGCTGTCTTTAACAAATTCTCAAAATATTTTTTCT
>CAZZMK010000091.1:0-6166 GCA_964655185.1 uncultured Nitrospirales bacterium
GTATATTGGACATATTCCGGTACGCATCTTTTACCTCTGACGGGTTGTGGAGCGAGATAAGGAGAGTCAGTCTCAACCAATAGCTTTTCGATAGGTGTCAATTTAACACACTCTCTTAGTTCATTAGCCTTAGGATAAGTCACATTACCCGCAAATGATATATAACATCCCAAATCAATAAATTTTGGTAGTATTTCAATATTTCCACCATAGCAATGTAATAATATCTTCTCATGATTAATTTTTGAAAAGTTTTTTAATATTCTATATGTATCTTCTTCAGCATTCCTTGAATGTATTACTACTGGCAATTTTAGCGATTTTGCCAGATTTAGTTGGATTTCAAAAGCCTCTTGTTGAATTTTTCTCGGCACTTTGCAATGGTAGTAATCCAATCCGATTTCGCCTATAGCAGAAATTACATTGTTGTTTGACAATTGTTTGAGTAAGTTTAGTTTTTCACTATCTATTGCTTTTTTTGAATAGTATGGGTGATATCCTGCCGTATATCTTATCTGTGGATGAAAAATTAATGGCTTTGTTATTAATAAGTCAGGTTCTTCAAGTATTATTACTATACCCTCAAGCTTTTGCAGTGTTTGGGAAATCAACTCATTCCTATCTTCATCAAATTTTTCATCATAAAGATGACAATGAGAATCTATGGGGAATACTGCAGAGACTCGTCCTTCACTCATTTTTTTATCTTTCAACTTCCAGATGTTGTTTAATATTCTTCGGGGAAATCCTCCATGGATTTAAGAATTTTCACATCTTCTTGGTCAAGTCCGGCTTCCAAGATTTCCTCTTCTTCTTCCTCTGGTGTTTTTAATGGTGGGTACATCTCGTTTTCATAAGCAAGACAGCATAACAATCTTCCACATTGACCACTTATTTTTGAGGGGTTTAAAGAGAGATTTTGCCTTTTAGCCATCCTCATTGATATAGGCGTAAACTGTTCTAACCAAGTTTTACAACATAGTTGGAGCCCGCAAACACCAATCCCACCTACTAATTTTGCTTGGTCCCTAATTTGTATATGCCTTAACTCAATTCGGGTTCTGAATTCTTGTGCAAGGTCTTTTACTAATTCTCTAAAGTCTATTCGATGGTCAGCCGTGAAATAAAAAGTTAGTTTATGTTTGTCGAGAGTATAATCCGAATCGACTAACCTCATTGGCAAATTATGCTTTGCTATATATTTCAGACAAATTCCAAATGCTCTCTTTTCCTCCTGTTCAATATTTTCGAGATTAGTAAAATCATTGTTGTTGGCTTTGCGGATAATCTTATATTGTGTTTGTCTTTCTATTTCAGATGAGCAGGGTTCAGGAGGAATTAAGCAAATACCCCATTCAAGTCCTCTATCTGTTTGGACTATGCATGGGTCGTCTCTCTTCAGATAAATTTGTTCAGAACATAGGCATTGTAATACTCTTCTTGGTTTTCTCAATCTAATTCTTGCTATGTTCATATTGCCTTGACCTCTCAAAAGTGTGGGGAAAGTGCAAAAGTAAATCTCTAATAACTTTCCCTCTTTCAATATTTCTTCTTATATAACCCCTTACTTTTCCTAAGAATTCCAGTGCAGAGTATATTTTTTCAGGTTGCCAAGAAGTATAAATCTCAACCGCCTCAGGATAGTATAACATACTTTTGTCTTGAGTTTGATGGTAGATGAGCATATCTCTTAGCATACAATTAATAAGAAACAGGCAAGACTCAAATTCATGGGAAACTTTGGCTTCAATCTCTGCAGATAATATTTCTTTTAATTGATTTATTTCTTCTGGTGTAAGTTCTTTCTTTTCCGCGCTGTTTATAGAAAATTCTGCTTCTGCTGTTTTTCTCAGTGTATCTAAAAAATCTTCAAATTCTTCAGCAATTTTCAACGGGTCTTTTTTATTGACGAGTTTATTAAATATTTCCAAAATAACCAATGGCTTACTGTTCTGATAGATTTCCAGGGCTCTCGAAATCTGCCCTTGGGATAGGTTCGCGAGTTTTGTCGCTTCATCAGGATTTAGAGATTTTTCTTCTATTAGTATGCGTTTAATAGTTTCTGGTTGTAGATATTGAAATCTCACAGGTTGACATCTTGACCTAATGGTTGAGAGGATTAAGCCAGGATTAGCAGTAACTAATATGAATGTAGTATTAGAAGGCGGTTCCTCAAGAGTTTTTAGAAAGTGGGTTTGTGCAGGGATCCCTATTCTGTCCGCATCATCGAAAATTATAAATCTTCTTTCTCCTTCGTAAGGTCTAAAATGGGCAAGACTAATGATTTCTTGTATAGTATCTACTGTTATTAACCTCGTTTTGCCTGTAGGTTTTACAATTAACAAATCAGGATGAGTCTCTTTATCTATTCTTACGCAAGTGTTGCAATTTTTGCATCCTCCAAGTTCTTTATCAGGACATAAGATTGTTTTTGCAAATGCTTTGGCTGTTAGTTTTTTCCCTACACCTTCAGGGCCCCAGAATAGATATGCGTGAGATACTCTCTTGTTCCTAATGGAATTAGTAAGAATTCTTATTGCTATTTCTTGGTCGTATATTGATTTGAAGGCATTGGGTATATTATTTTTTTCTAACGCTTTGCTCATCTATTATTCTTGTGATATCTTTTCGAATTATTTCAAACACAACATCCTCGGGCTGAGTAGCATCAATTACTAAAAATCTCTCAGGCGAATATTCTGCAAGTTTTAAAAAGGTCTTTCTTATGTTTGTATGAAATTCTAAAGCCTCGGATTCGAGCCTATCCAGTTTATTCCGCTCCTTCATTATTCTACTAAGTCCGATTTCAGGAGGTAAATCTAAAAGATAAGTTCTATTAGGAGTAATACCTAACGAGGCGATATTGTGTATCTGTTGAATTTCTTCGAGGTTTAGACTTCTTCCACCGCCCTGATATGCTGATGTAGAGTCTATGAACCTATCGCATATCACAATTGTTCCTTTTTCTAATGCAGGGATAACTATTTCAAATAAATGCTGTGCTCTATCGGCAGAGAATAAAAGTAGTTCTGTGACAGGATGTAATTTAATTGAACTTTCATTTAGCAAAATTTCTCTTAGTTTGCTTCCAAGTTGTGTGGCTCCGGGCTCGAATGTACGTAGAACAGGATAACCACTTGATTTAAGATAGGATTCAAGTTTGATTGCTTGAGTAGTTTTTCCTGAACCTTCTATACCCTCTATTGTAATAAGTATTCCATTCATTGTTCTAGGAGTTTTTTTCTTACTTCGTTACCTTTTGTGAAGAAATTAAATATTTGTTGTTCATTGTTCTCCTCAAGAGCCTTCTTGAACAATTCAATACGCTGAATAAATTCTGACAATGATTTTATTAGGTTTTCCCTATTTGTAAGCGATATGTCGGTCCATAACTCAGGTCTACTTTCCGCAATTCGAGTAGTATCTATGAAGCCTTTACCAATGAATTGCTTGGTCAACCCTTTAATTCCCGCTGTTTGTGCTAAAGCAGAAGCAACTACATGAGGTAGATGACTCGAATAACAAAGGAGAAAATCGTGTTCCTCAGGGGATATTTCAATAACATTAGCACCCAAGCACCTCCAAAAATCCGCTACTTTGTTATACGACTCATCATTGTGATTCGTTTTATTCTCCACGAAGCAGATTGAATTTTTGTAAAAATCTTGTTTTCCATGCTCTGGTCCAAACTTTTCTGACCCTGCTATTGGATGGCTACCTACAAATGGTGAATTTTCTTTCCATAATGTCTTTGCGGTTGAGCAAATAGCGTATTTGGTACTACACACATCCGTTATAGTTGTTCGAGAAGAAATTAAAGAGTGAATCTCCTTAAGAATATCTATTGAGGTCCTAACAGGTGTACAGATAACTATAAAGTCTGAATTTTCTACATGGTCTCTGAACTCTAATGAGAATTCGTCAATAGCACCTAAATTTTGGGCAACGGTTAAACTTTCGACCCTTCTCCCTACGCCTACTACTTTCCCTGCAAGTTTATAACTTTTCAGTGCAAGGCCTATGGAAGAGCCTAATAATCCTACGCCGATTATCAAGGTTTGATTACTATAAAAACCCAAGCCTTGTTTCCTAAAATTAGGTTAGTTATTATTTTGTAAAACTTTTAGAGCCTCTTTAACAGAGAATTTATTTAAGTATAAAGCCCTTCCAACTATTATTTCATCTACTCCATATGGTTCTAATTCCTTAGCCTTTATTATATCCTCAATTGAAGATACACCTCCAGACATAGTGATGGGCAAGTGAGTGACCTGAGCAATTCTTTTTGTCATTTCGTAATTTGGGCCTCTCATCATACCATCTGAGAGTATGTCGGTATAGATTATGCGCGATGCTCCTAATTCTGCGGCTATCTTTGCAAGTTCCGTAGGAGAAATTTCAGTAGGTTTTGTCCATCCTTCGATTGCTACTTTGCCTTCTCTCGCATCTATTGCTACTACAATTCTACCTCTCCATATAGTTGTAGCAGTTTTTATCAAGTTCGGGTTAGTTAAGACTGCTGTACCTAATATTACTCTCTCGGCTCCAACAGAGATTATATCTTCTATTATTTCAAGAGAGCGTATACCTCCTCCCACTTCATACTTAATATTATTCGCAGAAATTTCTTTTAGAATATTTAAGATTTCACATTTACCTGAGCGAGCCCCATCTAAATCTACAATGTGAATTAGCCCTTTATTGTTTAGCTCGTTCCACCATTTCTTCGCTTGTTCTACTGGATTTTCAGAAAAAACAGTTTCTTTTGAATAATCCCCCTGGACTAAATTTACACACTTCCCCCCTCTAATATCTACCGCTGGCAATAAATTCATTAGAACTTTCCAGCGAAACTACTCGTTCACCTGTGCTTCGGAGAGTTCAGGTTGCGAAGAAGTTGATTGTTGACTAACAAGATTGTTTTCTTTGACTATCCCAGCAAGGGCAGACTTAGCAACTTCTACATATTTTGCGAAAGCCTCCTCATCCTTAACTGCTAAGTCTGCAAGCATCTTACGATTAACATTCATGTGAGCCTTATGTAAACCATAAACTAACCTGTTATAACTTAAGCCGTAGTTTCTCGCTGCAGCGTTAATACGGGCTATCCATAGTGCTCTCATTTCTCTTTTTCTCGCCTTCCTGTCTCTGTAAGCATATTTCCCTGCGTGGTCTACCGATTGCTTTGCAGTTTTGTAAAGGCGATGATGTGCACCACGATAGCCTTTAGCAAGTTTGAGCACTTTGCGACGCCTGTCGCGAGAAGCAGGATTGTTTGTTGCTCTTGGCATTGCTCTTTCTCCTTTTGTTTATTATTTGTTTTTATGTTCCGGAGGCGTTTCCGGATACATAACAATTGATATTCAATTTTTAGCCATAAGGCAGTAGTGCTTTGATTTTCTTCACTTCTGTAGGTGAGACCAAATCGGGCTTGCGAAGGTTTCTTTTTCTTTTCGCTGACTTAGTAGTTTTAAGGTGGCGATTATATGCCTTACGCCTTAATATTTTTCCCGTCTTGGTTACCTTAAACCTTTTTCCCGCGCTCTTATTTGTTTTGAGTTTCATAACTACCTCCTATTATTACTTATTAGTGATTTTGAGTTGTGTGTTTGTTTAGTTTAAATACTAAAAAACTAATGAGAAATCTTACCCGGTGTTAGAGTAAGAGTCAAAGTCTTATTTTCTATCTTGCATTGTAGAGGAGAATATTCCTCAGCACACAGTTCCTTCGTATTCTCAATAATTTCCTTTATAAGTTCATAAGCGAACTCAGGATGTTCTGCTTCTCTGCCTTTAAATATTATAGTAACCTTTACCTTGTGCCCTTCTTCTAAAAATTCCTTAATATGCTTGAGTTTATATTCGAAATCATGCCTGTCAATTTTCGGAGAAAGTTTTATTTCCTTTACCGTAATTACATGTTGCTTTTTCTTTGCTTCTTTGGCTCTCTTTTTTTGCTCATAACGGTACTTACTGTAATCCATTATCCTACATACAGGTGGGTTTGCTTTTGGGGCAACCTCTACAAGGTCTAACTCCCTTGCTTCTGCCTCTCTGAGTGCTTCTTTAACACTCATTATACCTAATTGAACCCCGTTTTCATCTATAACCCTTACCTGTGGTGCTCTGATTTCCTCATTTACTCTAACTTGGTCTTCAAATGCCT
>CAZZMK010000092.1:0-7460 GCA_964655185.1 uncultured Nitrospirales bacterium
GAAAAAGCACTTTCTGGGATATAAAAGTTTTTAGGAAGTTGATTTACCCACTCCTTTACTTCAGGAAAATTGTTAGTGCGGACATCTACTTTAATTGAACTAACTTTACTGTCTTTCATTACAGTTATTGAGTTTAACTTCCAGGTCGAACTCTCTTTTCTTTCCCTTATCACTTCATCCAAATCTACTACCATAGTAGTAAGGGTCCATGGTTCATAAGAAAGCAATGTTGATTCAACAAACATTCCATTAGGAGTAGCAATTACGCATCCTCCATCGAATACAAGCCTACTACCATCATATCCAAGCAAATTAGAATACACATACACAGTTTTTAGTTTTACCGCACTACTGATAATTAGCCGTCTTCTGGTTAAATTTTTGAGCGGAAGAAAAGGAGAAGCACTCAAATTGCAAATAATCTCCGCTCCGGATAGGACCCTTTCTATAGAGGGTGACGTAGGAACCCACACATCTTCGCAAATTTCGGCAGAAACTTTACCATAAGGTAATTCAAAAATCAAGTCCCCCGCTGGAACACCGTTTATTTCTATAGTACCACCCCCACTCCATGTGCTCCAATAACGCGACTCAAAAAAAATATGGTCCGAAGGAAGATATTGTTTAAGTACAAGTCCCCAAACTTTTCCACCACACACAAAAGCAGAAGCATTGTACAGATGCATATCTTTTTTAACAGGCAAGCCAACAAAAACTCCTATACCGCTTTTTGTGGCTTCCGCAATCTTTTGTAGGTAAGCCCAACTTGAATCAGCAACCTCGTCCCAGAAAATTCTATCTTCCAAACTATATCCGCTAATAGCAAGTTCAGGCAACACAAGTAGGTTAACACCCTGTTTTTCTGCTTGTTTTATAACTTCTTTTATATATTTAACGTTTCTCTTGTAATCACCTACTTTTACTGATACACTTGCAGTTCCAACCTTAACCAATCTCATTTTCAATCTTCCTTATGTTATTTTCAATTCTGGGTTTTGCAAAATACGATTTTTTAATTCACCTAATTTAGGAGATAGCAATACTTTGTAAACTTCTGGGTTCCTCAATCTCTTATATTCCTCAGGCAAAGATGCTATTTGCCTGCTTGCTCTCTCTTTTATAGTATGAACACTTTCAAGAGGGATTAAAATCTCGCCATCCTTAAAAACTTCTTTATGCAAAGGTTCACAGTATTCTGCTCCTTCTATAGTCTGAGAAATATGAGGGAATAACCTCACTCTTGCTTCAATATTACCCTTAGAAGGATATTCTTCACCCTCGAGATACAATACATCCCCTAAAACAAAACCTTCTTTGCTGTAATATCTAACTGTGATTTTTCTACCTGGGTCGGTGCTTTTTTCTATATTACCGGTAATCTTTAGTCTCGGCTCCCAAGTATTGTTTACTCTAACAGCAACTAATTTATATACTCCGCTCAGTGCGGGACAATCATAAGAAGTTACGAGATGAGTTCCTACCCCCCACGCATTTATCTTAGCGCCTTGTCTCCTTAAATCGGCGATAAGGTCCTCATTTAAATCATTTGACCCTACTATAAGAGGGTTATCAAATCCCGCTTCCAACATCATCTTATATGCTATCTTACTTATTCTTGCAAGGTCACCAGAATCTATCCTTATAGCGGGTCTTACATTTAAACCTTGCTCTCTTAGTTCTTTGAAAACCTGAATAGCATTAGGTATCCCACTTTTTATAGGGTCGTAGGTGTCTACTAATAAAACACAACGAGTAGGATATAACCTTGCAAAAGCACGGAAGGCTTCTAACTCACTCTGATAACTCATCACCCAACTGTGGGCATGTGTTCCTGCTACTGGAATTCCATATACTTTTCCTGCCATCACATTTGATGTGGCAGAACATCCTCCTATGTAAGCGGAACGGGAAGCACTAACACCACCATCAGGTCCATGTGCTCTTCTCAAGCCAAACTCCAATACAGGGTCAGGTTCAGCTGCAAAGCATACTCTCGCAGATTTACTTGCGATAAGAGTTTGAAAATTAAGAAAGTTTAGCAATGCGGTTTCAACGAGTTGAGCCTCAAGTAACGGACCTTCTACTTGCACTACAGGTTCAAAAGGAAAAACTAAACTACCTTCTGGAACTGAACGAACTGTTAAATGTAGTTTAAACTCGCAGAGAAAACTAAGGAATTCATCCTCAAAAATATTAAGACTTCTGAGGTATTCTATGTCTTCTTTACAAAACTTAAGGTTCTTGAGATAAAGCAAAAAAGACTCCAGACCGGCAAAAATAGCATAGCCGGAGTGTGGAGGCAAGCTTCTGAAAAAATATTCAAAAGTAACTTGGGTATTGCCTCTTTTCTCCCTGAAATACCCAGCCATCATAGTCAATTGATAAAGGTCAGTAAGTAGAGCGAGTCCCTTTCTCTCGAACCAGGGTTTAAGGCTGTCTTCAATCTCGAAGCAATCTTTGGGGAACATATTATCACTCATACCTCTCGCCCCTTTTCCTGCGAATTTATCCACTGAACTCCACAATTTATAATCTCTTCGTGGTCAAATGCCAAAGGAGGTAGATTTGAAATAGGAAACCATTGCACTTCTTTAGCATCGTCTTTTGCTTTTAATTCCACATTTTGATTCAGAATACCTACAAATGCAATGCTAATTGTTCTCCCTCGAGGGTCTCTATCGGGCTTACTAAACGCTTTCATTTGGGATAAATTTACTCCTTGCAACGAGGTCTCTTCATAAAGTTCTCTCACAACAGCCTCTTCAAGCGTTTCATTTTCATCTACAAATCCGCCAGGTAGTGCCCAATAATTAGCATAGGGTTCGTTTTTTCTTCGTATCAACAACACTTCCCAACCTTCTTTGTCGGACTTCCTAAATACAACCGCATCTACTGTAACTGCGGGTCGTGGGTATTCGTAAATATATAATTTCTTCTCCATTTTTACAATACCAATCATAAAACTATTATAATAACAGTTTGGTCTAATTTATCATATCAACTATCAACCGTTTAATAAGGAATATCTTATGTCAAAGGGAAATTTTATCAAGTTCTTAAAGTGGATTTTTTATAGTATAGCACTTATAATTTTAATCTTTTTACTGGGAGTAGGGTATCTTTTCAGGAGTGCTATATATAATCGGTTTGTCACCTACCCACGTGAAGAGAGGGCTTGGATAGAAATAAGAGCGCAAAGAATAGAACCAACCCTTGATGATGGCTGGAATGATTATGCGGGAGTATGCCATAGTCATTCAGAAATTTCTCACGATTCTCAAGTACCGTTCAGTGAAATACTCAATGTACTGAAACAAGAAAATAGAAAGTTTATATGTATGAGCGACCATTGCGTTGATGGGAAAGCGGATTATTCCCTTCAATGGCGTGGAATTTATGACGGTGTAGTATTCATACCGGGGTTTGAAATGTATTATGGATTTATGCCTTGGGGATTACCACCAGACACCATCCTCAACTGTGGCGACGAGCCTGAAAAACTTGCGAAGGAAATTCACGAGAAAGGTGGTCTATTATTCTTCGCACATTCAGAAGAAGAAAGACGATGGGACCTTCCAGAACTCAAAGGGATGGAAATTTACAATATTCATACAAATTTCAAAAGCCTTGATAAGAAATTCCTTATATACAAACTAGTTCCTGATATTTTGTTGAACTTGAATAAATATCATGAACATATACTTCGTTCTATCTTCGCTCCCTTAACAGAGGTGATAAATAGGTGGGATGAACTCAATATAAGTAGGAAAATAGTAGGAATTGCAGGGAATGATTGTCACCAGAACACAGGATTTGTAGGGAAAATAACGCCTCAGGGTACTCTTTATATAGAGGATACAAGTCCTAAAAAAGTAGCAGAATTAAAACTAAATTTTTTTACCCGATTACTTTTAAGAATCCTATTTGGTAAATTAGAGCCAAACAAAGTACTATTCCACATTCAATTAGACCCATATCCTCTTATGGTTAGGTACGTAGCAACCCATATTCTCGCCCATGAATTATCCGAAGAATCGGTACTGGATGCACTAAAAAATGGCAGGGTGTTCGTTGGATTCGATATGATTGTAGACAGTACTAATTTTGTCTATTTTGCCGAAGGCAACGGGAAAAAGGCAGTAATGGGTGAAAGAATTGAACTCACACCAGATATAGCATTAAAAATGGCTTCGCCTGTACCTTGTAAGTTTATTATCCTTAGACACGGTGTAAAGGTTGGAGAATTTGAAGGGAGAGAATATGAATGGAAACCAGAGCAAAAAGGTAAATATAGGGTGGAGGCACATTTAAAAATCAATGATAAATGGGTTCCTTGGGTATACACTAATCCTATAGAAATCTTTTAATAAATTAAGCCACCTAAAATATTGTCAGGTGGCTTAATTATGCATAAAGGTATAACTATATTTCCTACAAAATTAGATTAAAATGTAATACCTTTAACTGCGTTAAGGTTTTTTTGTACTTGAGTCCAATTAACTACATTCCACCACGCCTTGACATATTCACTTCTATTATTTTGATACTTTAAGTAGTATGCGTGCTCCCACACATCAATCCCCATAATTGGGAATACACCCCAGGCTGTTAGTTTATGTTGGTTCTCCGCTTGCAAAACTATTAGTCTGCCATCAATAGGCCTGTAATGAAGCAATGCCCATCCACCTCCCTCCACGGCATTTGCTGCAGATGAAAAGTGTGCCTGAAATGCTTCAAACGAACCAAAATCTCGCTCTATTAGTTCTAACAATTCCCCTTCAGGTTTCCCTCCTCCACCACTTCCTGGGGGTGCCATTACTTTCCAAAACATACTATGCAGAAAATGTCCACCTCCGTGGAACGCTGCTTGTCTTGACCAATGCTGAATAAGAGCAAAATCGTTCTTTGCTCTTGCCTCTGCAAGTGCAGATTCTGCAGTGTTTAAACCCTTAACATACGCTGCGTGATGTTTAGTATGATGTAGTTCCATCGTTCTTGCGTCAATGTGTGGTTCTAAAGCATCGTAAGGATAAGGCAAATCCGGCAGTTTATGCACAGTTGTTGCACCACCAGTCTGAGCAAATACATTAAGTGGAGCACCGATAACGCTACTCGCAGTTAATATTGAACTACTTGCCACCAGAAAATCTCTTCGCGTTTGGCTCATACTCGAACTCCTTTTATTGGTTGTAAATTTGAGAGAGATAACAACCTCAATAAATAAAAAATTCCTGATATAATCAACTTGACTTTTGTATATATTTTAGATATAATATATACATAATATCATTAATTATAACAGAAGGAGAATAGATATGAATCAAACAATGTTAATGTACTGCGACCAGTGCGAACAAACCTTTAATGGGGTCGCATGCACTACAAAGGGTGTATGCGGAAAAGACCCTGATGTTGAATCCCTTCAAAAAACACTCATATATGGATTGAAGGGACTTTGTGCCTACAAACACCATGCACGAAAACTTGGTAAAACAGACCCAGAGATTGAGGAATTCATTGAAAGGGCTTTGTTCTCAACTCTTACTAATGTCAACTTTGATATGGAACACCTTCTTGATTTAGTCCTCGAATGCGGAAAGATGAATTTAAAAACTATGCAACTTTTGAATGACGCACATGTGGAAACATTTGGTAAACCTACTCCTGTTAAAGTAAAAGAAGGTATTCAAGAAGGTCCGGGCATCCTTATTACAGGGCATGACCTATATGACCTGAAAGTATTGCTTGAGCAAGTAAAAGGAACAAATATAAAAGTATATACACACGGGGAGATGCTACCAGCGCATATGTATCCTAAACTTAGAGAATATCCTAATCTCGCAGGCCACTATGGTGGAGCCTGGCAACTTCAGAGAAAAGAATTTGAATCTTTTGGAGGACCAATAGTGGTAACTACTAATTGCGTGCTCATCCCCGCGTCACATAACACATACCTTGACAGGCTTTTTACGCTTAACGCTACTGGAGTTCCTGGTGCGCCAAGAATCAAAAACGATGACTATTCACCGGTCATTAGAAAGGCTCTTGAAATTGGTCCATTAAAACCAACTGAGATTAAAGAAAGCATAATAGGGTTCCATTGGACCTACATATTATCGATTGCAGATAAACTGATTGAACTTGTTAAGGCAGGTAAAATTAGTCATTTCTTCGTAATAGGAGGATGTGATGGCGCAGAGCCTGGAAGAAATTATTTCTCCGAATTTGCCAAGAATACACCACCTGATTCTCTCATCTTAACTCTCGGTTGCGGTAAGTACAGAATTAGGAACTACGATTACGGAGAGATTGAAGGTATACCTCGTTTACTTGATATGGGTCAGTGCAATGATTCTTACGGAGCCATACAAGTTGCGTTGACTCTCGCAAAGGTATTTTCCTGCGGAGTAAATGATTTACCACTTACACTAGTATTAAGTTGGTTCGAACAGAAAGCAGTAGCAGTACTCTTAACACTTTTGTCCTTAGGAGTAAAAGGTATTCGGCTGGGTCCAGCACTACCTGCATTTATTACTCCTAATGTATTAAAAATATTGCAAGACAAATTCGATTTACAACCAATCGGGAAAGACCCTGTAGAAGATGTTAAATCCGCTCTTAAAAGAGCATCATAAATGAATTTTTATTCAGGGGACCAGATGGAATATTCTTTATATTCTATCTGGTTCCCAAACTTCAGAAGGATAGCAGAAATGTTTAGTAACACAACAATAGTGGCGATTCAATGCGTCTTATTAATAGCCAAAATTCAGAAAGATAAACCTATCCCACACGAGACCTTATCCCAGCACATAGATATTTCCGCATCATATCTATCAAAAATATTAACTACTCTTGTAAAATCTGGGATCCTGATAGCACACCGAGGCCCTTCAGGTGGATTTACTTTATCTACACCTCCGGAATTGATTACATTGCTTGATATAGTTGAAGCGTGCGAAGGGAAAATACTTGGCGATTATTGCTCTGATACCAATGATTTAGAAAAGGTATGCAACTATCACAGGGCAATGCTGGAAGTAAGAACCTCTCTCATAAAAACTTTAAAAAAATGGGATGTGAAAAGACTATTAGAGAAGCCTTTACCCCACAAAGATATTTACGATAAAGTAAATTGTAAAATGAAGTGCTTAAATACTGAGAGAAAAAATTATATTACTCCTACAAGAAATTTTAAATAATACAAGAATGTATCTTATCCCCCCTACTTTACTCCCTATTACAGATACGGTAGTACTTTCGTTCTACTTATGATAAACTATACATCTAACCAACTACTTTTCTTATTTAATTAAGGGAAGTTCAGAACTATGAAGAAGAAAAAACTTGATAAAAAGAAGAGACTTGAGGTAAGAAAAAAACATTGGGAAATAGATGAGGATAATTATTTTTCCAAAGATTCGTCAAAATATACAAAAGCAATGGTATCTTTACCTGAA
>CAZZMK010000093.1:0-3015 GCA_964655185.1 uncultured Nitrospirales bacterium
GAGTATTTGGGACACTAAAGAGTTTTCGAGGTACTAATGAATATAATAAATAAAATAAAGTCTTCGTTTTATATTCCAGGGACAGACCCAAATCCCTGGCGAGACTATTTTAAGAAGATATTTTACAGAAGGGTCCCCCAATTCCCTTTAACAGTTCAAATTCAAACACGAACTGGTTGCAATGGAGCGTGCATATTTTGTCCTTACTCTGAGAGTGCGGAGCATGTACCTAAGGGGACAATGAGCGATGAATTATTCGAAAAGATTGTGCTTGAGATAGCCCAATACTCCATGACACGAAGAATCAGTCCATATTTAATGAATGAACCTTTTCTTGACCCTAAAATACTGGATAGAGCGAGGTTTATAAGAGAAAAAATACCTCGAGCCAAGATATCCATCACCACTAATGGGAGTAAACTTACACCCGAAGTAGTAGATAACATGTTTACCAATAATCCTTTTGACCACATTTTCATATCTATGCAAGGAATAGAAAAAGAACCCTATGAATCAACGATGCGTGGGAGTCTTAAGTTTGAGGAGACAAAAAGCAATGTTGAATATCTCATAAGAAAGCGAAATGAAAAAGACAAAAAACTTAAAATTACCATTACTATGGTCAAGACTAATCTTATAAATGTGGATAAAGCGGTGGCATATTGGAAAAGTTTTGGTGTCGAAGCGAAGCATACAGCATTAGAGAATAGAGGTGGAAATGTAAAAATCTTTGGCAAAATCAATCCAGGCAAGCCTCTCCATTTCAAACATTGTACAAGACTCTTTAAGCAGGCTTACATCTTATTCAATGGTGATATGGTTCTATGTTGCACTGACTACTATAAGACTATGGTACTTGGAAATGTAGCAGACAGTTCTATCTATGCGGTATGGAATTCCCCTCGAGCAGTAAAAATCAGGCAAAATTTCATAAAGGGCGACTTCTCAGAAAATCCTCTTTGTGCAAAATGTCTTATATCTTCTGAGGGGACGTAGTACGCTATTCTTCTGAATAAACTGTAACTCTATTTTTTCCCTCTTTCTTGCTTATATACATCATATCATCCGCACGCTTAACAATGGATTCTACTGTATCATCTTCTCGGGAAAGAGTTGCTCCTATTGATATTGTTATACCAATCCTACCTTGAGGGATTCTAAAACTACTTGCAGATATAAGTTTCCTAAACCTCTCACCTATAGGCAATAGTTCCTCTTGTTTTACATGCGGGAGTATTACTACAAACTCTTCTCCACCCCATCTACCTATGAAATCGTATGGTCTCATAGTGTTTACAAGTGTTCGGGCAACCATCCTAAGCACAAGGTCACCAATTGGATGACCGTAGGTATCATTGACTTTTTTGAAATCATCTATATCTATGAAAAATAATCCCAAATTGCTTTTCAACCTTTTCATCTCCGCCAACCTATCTCTAATTACTTGCTCCGCAAATCGCCTATTACCTACTTCAGTTAAAGCGCACACCATTGCTTTCTCTCTTGCTTCCCGCAACTCTTCTAATAAGTCAATCTCTTCCGTTGCTTCCATAAAAAACTCCACTGCACCTTTTATCTCTCCATCCGAATACAATGGCACAGTTTCTACCCGCACAGGTAATCTATAGCCAAGTTTATGACGGAGGTATACCTTCGCACGCCTAATTTCACCGTCTTTAATTGTCTTTAGAAGGGGGCACTCAGTTAAACAAAGTTCCGTTCCATTATCATCTACATGCTTCAAAATATTATCCTGACAATGTGTACCTTCCACTTCTTCAGGATAATACCCTGTAATCTCTCTCGATTTCTCATTCCACAATAAAATAGTTCTATCAGGAGAAACGACATATGCGCCAATATCAAGATTTTTTATAATATCACATGCTTGCTGACTTAATGTCTCTCTTAATTTTTCACTTGTTTCTTTCCGAATATCCACCTTTCCATTTTCCATATAAAGACATCCCTATCCCACATATTAAATCTGTTTTTAATTATACAAAAATCACAGCAAAAAATTCAGTATTTTTAACAAAAAAAGGCTAATATCAATTAGATATTAGCCCTTAACTGTCTTGCCCTATGCGAAATTTCTCACATAATTATTTTTACATAAGTTGGTCAATATTACCGATGAACGAAGCAAATACACGGGTGCATGGATGTTCAGACGGATAACGATGGAACTCTACATGTCCATCCATATACAACACATTTGCACCACCGGGAATATGGTTGAAATCAGACGGCGTAGTCTCAATCCCATCAAAGAAAACCACCAATTCACTTTGTGCTCTGGTAGATGCGGCTGGATTGTTTATATCTGTAATCAAGAACCTCTCAATACCTTCTCTTAACCTATACATTGTAATCTTCTTGTTTTGGTTCAAATCATCAAACGAAATGTCTCTATCTACTATTGAAAGTGCTGTGCTAACATCAGAAACGCCATTAAGTTGACCTAAGAGATCTCCCAAAGCCTGCAAAAAGAACGGGTTTACATAAGTAATAGGAAATTGAGTTGTGGGAACTGCAGGGTCATTCTCATCCATGCCAGGCATAATATAATCTTCACTCCTGAGTGTCCAGGAAATGTAAATATAGGATAATGCATCTACCCTGCATGGGCAATATGGATTTTCCGGATTACCTCCGCAATTCCATCTTCCATCGGTGAAAGCCCTTTTACCATCGGAATCGGAGGGACATACATTCACACTTAAATCAGAAAGGTATTCAGGGTACAGTTGAGGACCCCACCACATAAAATCAATACCTATATTGTCGCAGTTGTCACCTCCTGCAATACTGACTGTTGGGAACTTCTCTCCTTTTGCCTCATTTGCATACATCTTGAAGGAAAGACCTATTTGTTTTAAGTTATTCTGGCAAGATGAGCGACGAGCAGCCTCACGAGCACGAGCAAGCGCAGGGAGAAGAATTGCAGCGAGGATGCCAATAATAGCAATGACTACGAGCAGTTCAATGAGGGTGAAACCTTTTTTCTTCATG
>CAZZMK010000094.1:0-4943 GCA_964655185.1 uncultured Nitrospirales bacterium
AATTGTTTTTGTTAGTTATCGGATTCTTAAAATTCCACCTACGAGAGGCTATTTTGTAAAATAAGTGATGTTCTACAAGTTTCTCCCTCTCCTCAAGAAGAAGAGGATGTTGTTTATTTTTATACTAATTTAACCAAATTAAACCGAGTAGTAAAGGAGTAGTTTTATGGGAAAGTCAAAGCGAGCACTAAAGGTAGGATTGATAGGATGCGGAGCAATTGCTCAGGAGCACCATTTGCCGTATTGGCGAGAATTGGAAGAAGAAGGTAGGGTAACAATAGTGGGGTTATGTGATGTAGTTATAGAACGGTGTGAGGCGGAAGCAAAGTTATGCAAGAAAGCGAAAGTATATTCTGACTACAAGAAGATGTTGAAGGATGAGCAGTTCGATATCATAGACATATGTACACAAAATAGGCTACACGCTCCTATGACCATATCTGCATTGGAAGCGGAGGCAAATGTGCTTGTCGAAAAGCCTATTGCAATGAATGCGGTTGAAGCAGAAAAAATGGTTGAGAGTGCAAAAAAGTATAAGCGGAAATTAATGGTAGCCCAGCACATGCGATTTGAATCAGGTGCTGAGAAAGTCAAAGAGGTAATAGACAAAGGAACATTAGGAAGAATATACACTGCTGAAGCAAAATGGCTACGCAGACGAGGGATACCTGGTTGGGGTAAGTTCCACATAGCGAAAGAGTCTCGGGGCGGACCACTTATCGACATTGGCGTGCATATGATAGATTTATGCTATTGGCTAATGGGTGCACCTAAACCTATCTCAGCCTCTGCCAAGGTATATCGGATGTTTGGTGATAGACCTGACCTGTTCAATGCGGATTGGGGTGTTCCCTATAATGTTAAAGAGTTTGATGTGGAGGACTATGCGGTAGGGTTCATCCGTTTCGAAAACGACATAACTATGCAAGTAAGTTTTTCTTGGGCAGCGAATATACCCGAGGAAGTGTACAATGTTAGTGTGCTGGGAGACAAAGCGGGTATAACAACTCATCCGCCTGGTGTGTATTCCGCCGACCATTCATCGCTTACAAGGTATACTTGGGATTGGCTATCTAAAGAAGACGGGCATAGGCGAGAAATTAGACATTTTGTTGAATGTATTGAAGAAGACATGCCTGTTAGGGTAAAACCAGAAGAATCCTTAAATGTGCAAAAGATTATTGATGCATTATATGAATCTTCGAAGCGAAACCGCGAGGTTGCGATTAAATAAAGGATAAATATCATACATTTTAATTCTATTGATAGAGTTTGGTAATATGAAAATGGTATAAAATAACCAATATATGAGGAGATACAAATATGGCGACTGCTAAGAAAACGATATATTTAATCAGCAATGGAGATTATCGTGATGCGGCTTGTAGAATTGGCTGGCCAATGCAAGAAAAGACGCTTAAAATGCTCCAAACAGCATTGAAGCAACTCGGTTACGATACGAAGGTTTTACCTAAGTATGATGCAAAACGGAAACACGGATTCATAACGCGTCAGTGCGAAGGTATTGAGGTTTTTTCTCAAATAGAGCCTGAGGCGCCAGTAATCATTGTACTTAACATATGGGCATATTCACACCATGTATGTGGTCCACTACAAACTCATAAGGGACCAATATTAATTTTGGCTAACTTTGACGGCACATGGCCTGGGCTTGTGGCGTTGCTAAATCATTCTGCATCTTTGGACAGGCTAAATGTAAAACACTCACGATTGTGGAGTGAGAAATTCGCAGATGACCCTGTATTTATGAAAAAACTTAAGGAATGGTTAGATACAGGGAAAGTCACTCACGATATGAGCCACCTGACCTCAGCAGATAAACTTAATATCCCTTCATCTGCTGAAAAATTTGGGCAGAAACTCGCAGAAGATATCTTGCGTAATCGTAGAATTATCGGGCAATTCGACCCAGGCTGTATGGGGATGCTTAATGCGGTAATGGACCCGGCAAAAGTCGGGGCAATTGGAATGCCTATAGAGTATTTGAACCAATCTGACTTATTAGCGGAGATGAACCTGGTAAGCGATGAAGAGGCACAAAAACACCTCGATTGGCTAATCAAAAAAGGCACATGGTTTAACTGGGGCACAAATAAGTTTACTGACCTTACTTATGACCAGGTGCTTACGCAGATGAAAATGTATAGTGCTGCGGTTAGGATGGTTGCTCGCTATGGATTGAGTGCAATAGGAATACCATATCAATTAGGTTTGGTGAGATGCTGTCCCGCTTCAGATTTAGTTGAGGGTATGCTGAATAATTCGGATAGACCACCAGTGCGCGACCCTAAAACAAGAAAAATTATTCGAGATGGCTTGCCAATAGTACATTTCAACGAAGGCGACCTTGGGGCAGGAATTCCACAATTATTACTATCAGAGATTTATCTTCGTAAGAAAATGCCACCCGAGACCACATTACATGATGTCCGCTGGGGTAGAGAGTATGAAGGTAAATTTGTATGGGTATTCTTAATCTCTGGTGGTGCACCTCCTGCTCATTTCGGCGGGTGGAAATATGCTAAGGTTTACCGCCAACCACCGATGTATTTCCCATTGGGTGGAGGCACCTGCTCAGGAGTATCTAAGCCAGGAGTAATTACTTGGGCAAGATGTTATGAGGCTTATGGAAAATTAGGTATGGATTGTGGAATCGGAGAAGTGCTTGAGTTGCCGAAGGAGGAACTTGAAGACCGTCTGAAGAAGACTACACCTGAATGGCCTATTGCGAATGTATACATTCCTGGTTGTGGCAGAGACCAATTAATGGCTTCGCATATGTCAAATCATATCGTAATTGGATACGGTGATGTTTTAGATGAATTTATTGCAACTTGCAGAGCACTGGGTATCCCTACTCGTGTGGCAGGTGATGTAAGACAAAGGTATAAGTAACGGCAATTGAAATTTAATAAGTAAGAAATTTTATAGTTGATGAGAGGTAGGGCAAAATTTTAGGTTGCACTACCTCTTATTTTTTACCCCCCATAAAGAACACAAACTTTCTGAAGATTTCAGGGTCTAACTCTTCACTCATTTGGTCTTTCATAATTTTGAGAGCGTCGAAGGTAGGATATGCACTTTTATAACTTCTACGAGTTGTAAGTGCATCGAAAATGTCTGCTATGGCGGAGATTCTTGCATAGATACTTACGGAATCATCTTTAAGTCCCTCAGGATAGCCTCTACCATTCAACTTCTCGTGATGATGTTTCACAACATCGAGAATGATTTCATCGTTAACTTTTTGCTCTTGGGTTAGTATCTCAACGCCATATACAGGATGTTTCTTCATTTGTTCGAATTGTTCGGGACTCAACTTGCCCGGGAAATTTACTATAGATGGGTCAACTTTACACTTGCCAAGGTCATGAAGAAGAGCACCCATTCCGAACCTTAGGAGTTCAAAATCTTCAAGCCCAACTTCCCTCCCTAAAAATATTGCGAACATTGAAACATTAACTGAATGAGTGTGGGTGTAGTAGTCAAATGAAAGTACTTTTAACATACACTCAAAAGCAACATTCTCACGAAGAAAATAATTTATACTTGCCTCCACTATATGTTGAGAACGGGGGACGAGGTCACTTGCTCTCGGGTCTTCTAACATTTCCTTGACTGCTTGAGTAGTAACGGTGTATAAAACTTCACTCTTTTTCTGAGGAGGTATACTCTTATCAGAGAGAATTTCCTTTAAGTTGTTCTCTAAGTATTTACGATAATGTACTGAGTCTTCTCTCTTAGCATATAAAACCTCTATGCCTCGTTCTCTTAAATGAGCAATATCTTTTGCTTCAATTGGTAAATCCTTTGACCTGTATAAAACATATTCCTTATTTCTCCCCGTGCGAATGTATAGGTCAAAATTCAGTATTTTATCTATTTGGAATATATCTATAGATATTGGGAAATAAGTTTCCCTTGCTTCCGATTCGCTTTTGACTTCTCCCATCTACTGTATGCTCCTTTTACCGCAGTAGGTAATATAATACCACAAATAAATAAAAAATAGCATAAATTTTCTAAAGTAAATTCCGCATATCCTGATTTATAAGAAGTATAAAGTAATATGAAGGACTATAGTAGATAGGTAACACCTGGCTTAGCGTATTATATACGAAACTAAAAACAACTTAAGGGGATGCTACCTATGAACATATACGGCCGGCAACAGATGATTAATCCAAAACTGAAGATGATTATGGAACATTGGAAAATAAAAATCAAGAAAGTAAATACTTTAGGATGGTTAAAGGGATGTGTGCTATTTCTACAATACCTCTCGCAAGACCATTTATAAGTATTTGAAGTGATATTAGAATAGCCATCAGAAACCAGAAAGTTTATTGCCTCAATCGAGACGACCCAAGACGAACAGAAATAAACCCTCCAAAGAATTGAAACGGCTGATTGCGAAACTGCGAAAAAAATTATATGCTATTCTGCTCTTCTAATTAGCATAATCCTTCGGAAAAAAGGAAACAGTGGAAACAGTGAATTTGGGGTATATCGGGTATTCAAAAGATATCGCATCGGTTTTGGTATGAAAGGAAATATAAAAAGAACATTCTCAAACGGTATGAGAAGGAACAGCCCTGGGGATTTATCCATATTGATGATAAGAAAGTCCCGAATGTGAAAGGAGGGAAAGGCCCGAAGCAGAAGCGATATTGGTTCAAAGCGGTAGATGACTGGACCCGACAAAGAGAGGAGAAGAAGAATAAGAGGGAGATTAGCCAATCGCTATAAGAATGGCTGGCGAAGACCAAGAGGGCGATTGGCCAATCGCCCCTACAGGACAACATTATGCTATAGAATGTCTACAACTGAGGCTAAGAAAGGAGGTGGTTAATGAAAAAATTGCCCGCTGATTATGTATACTTGTTGCCCATGTCCCATAGGTGAGCAGATAATATAATATG
>CAZZMK010000095.1:0-12018 GCA_964655185.1 uncultured Nitrospirales bacterium
AAAATTTTATCAAGTGAGGAGTATATTTTTTCTCAAAATTTTTGAGCCATTCAACTTTGTAAGTTGTACCACTTCTGTTATTCCTAATTTCAGGAGAATCTTTCTTACTTTCTTAATATATGCTCCCACCTCACGAGATGAATGTGAATCGTCTCCGAAAGTAATAGGTATATTTATTTCCTTTACTTTTTTTAGTATATAAACATCTGGAAAGCACCTATTTATTACTTTTCTAAAGCCACTCGTATTTACTTCAAGAAGTGCCTTAGACCTTTTTATTACCTCTAAAGTATTATCTATATCCTTCTCAATTTTTGGATATAGCCTTATTAATTCATCAGAGGGTATATAGCAGGTTATTAAGTCAAAATGCCCTACCACTTCTGGCTTCAATTTAACTACCATATCTCTGAGTAGTTCATAGTATCTTTTTATCAATTTAACTAATCCAAACTTTTTTACTCCTCTATTGAATTCCTCTTTTGAGAAATCAAAAGGGATATCATATACCCAGTGCACAGACCCTACTATATACTCAATATTTCCATCCCATATTAATTTTTTCATAATATCTACATAACTATCCTCAGGTACTATTTCGATTTCTAAACCTTTGAGTAAGGTAATAGAATCTTGAAAACATTTCTGTAATTCGGAAATTCTTTCGCAGTATTTCTCGTATCTCTTTAATAAATCAAGAGGAGTAAGTCCTTTATCTCTTTCTTCCGGATACAGGTATTTGTTTTCGAGTCTCGGAGCGTGTTCAGTTATCCCGTAGATAGGCATGTTAAGGTTTATAGCTTTCTTAACGATACTTATTAAAGACCCTCGAGCGTGTTCGCAAAAGTCCTTGCTATGCCCGCCGTGAACGGAAAAGAGCCACTGGTACGATTCATTTCTATTCTTTAAATTTCTTTTCATATTTATGTACCGAGTTTTATAATTACACATTAAGGAGATAATAACAGGATAATTATATAACACAGGGAGACCAATTATGATTGTGAGTGTCGTTATGACTACTTATTTAGTTTTTGGTTTTACGATTGATGAGTTTTCGGTCGTATCAGTATGTGGGTTTCAATTCACTGAAGGACCAATATGGATAAAGGAGGTAGGTTGGATTTTCAGTGATATCCCAGCAAATAAAATTTTTACATTTAGTAAAAGGGAGTTTCTTTCTCCTAGTGGTAATTCGAATGGTATTGCCGTGGATAAGGAAGGTAACATATTTATTGCTGAGCATGGTAATAGATGCATTTCTATTCTTAGAATGAAGACTTGGAGAAAAGAAGTCTTTGTAGATAACTTTGAGGGGAAAAAATTTAATAGTCCAAACGATTTAATTGTGGACTCCAAGGGCAACTTGTATTTTACAGACCCCCCTTACGGGTTGGCAGGTGGACTTGAAGGTCCTAACTCCGAATTGGGATTCTGCGGTGTATTTAAAGTTGATAAAGACAAAAAGGTAAAACTCCTAAACAAGAATTTATTAAGGCCGAATGGTATAGCACTTTCTAAAGATGAAACTATTTTGTTTGTGGCTGATACCGAGCAGGATGCAATTTTTAAACTCAGGCTGGAAAACAAACAAGGTGAATTGAAAGAAGAATTATTTCTCAGGGTACCTCATCCTGATGGTATAAAAATGGATAAGTTAGGGAATCTATGGGTTACATCCTCAAAAGGAGTGGTTGTGTTTGATGAACAGGGTAAAGAGGTTTATGTGTTGAGTTTGCCAAAACAACCTGCTAATTGTGCCTTTGGTGGTGAGAATGACAATGAGTTATTAGTAACTGCAAGAGATTGTGTATATCTATATAAACTCAAATGGTAGCGATTTGAAAAATACTTTTAATTGAAAATAAGTTGTTAAGAAGTGTTATTATTATAAACCGTCGTTAATTTAGTAAAAGGATTAATTAATAATTGATGTTTGAAATTAGGGCAGTATGGTTATGATAGATTTATCGAAGGTTAGTAATACTGATTCCTGGCGAGAGCAACGTGAGCAAATACGAAACGCTCTGCTGGGATATATAGGGGAAAGCATTAATTTGGTTTCTGACCCCCTTTATGAAGAACTCGATGAAGATAATGAAAACGTATTTGTTCCAGACACAAAGGTTATCGAAGAATTTACGGACGAGAGAGAGCATGTAAAAAGGCTTATGATAGAGTATTTCGTAAGCAAGAACAGAGACGAGAGTAAAAAAGTCAATGCTATTGTTTTTGTGCCATCGAAGCAAAAAAAAGATTTATTGCCTGCAGTTTTGTGTTGTCCTGATTTGGATTTTGGAAATGAATCTTCGAAATTAGTTGAGTCTTTTGAAGAAGTGATATGTAAGGGACTTGCTAAACTGGGTTATATAACACTGATACCGAATTATCATAATGTTCTTTTTCGAAAAGGCGAGTTTGGGAGAAGGAATAAAAAAGAAACCGAAGGAACTGTTTCCAAGAATGCAAAGAACACAAAAGAAGGACAGTTACTCGAGATTCTTTCTGCGAGCCTCTGTGTGTTTGGAACGTGGGTCTCTTCCGATATTCCTAGTATTGGGGTTATAGGAAAAGGTTTCGGCGCTTTACAAGCCATTTTGCTTACTGCAATGGAGTCTGTTGTTCAGGCTTGCGTGACTATTGGTCCTATATCACAATGGAAAGATAAGGAAAATAAATATAATTGGATATTTAATAAAGATATAGATATTATCCCCGAACTGCGAAAAGATGCTATGAATGGCAAAGCGCCTATTGATTTAGAGCATATTATGGCACTTTGTGCTCCAAGTGCTTTACTTCTTTTGAATCCAGTTGTAGTCGAGAGTACCAAAAGGAGTGCCCACAAAACCCCCACCTATCTGAGATCCGTGAAAAATATTTATGAAATTTTGGGAATGCCAGAAGCGTTGAGAGTGGTTAATAAAAAGGTGGAGGAAGATGAAGATTATATTACTCTGATAGAAGATTGGCTTAGTGAATGGTTGTAGGTGTGGCATGAACTATAAAGAGAAGATAGATAGCCTAATAAATAATATCGAAAAGGTATTTTTAGGAAAAACAAAAACGGTAAAGTTATGTGTGGCGGGGATTTTAGCGAGGGGGCACATTCTTATTGAAGATGTTCCAGGGATTGGTAAGACTACTCTGGCTCAGGCTATTGCCCGCTCTATGAATTGTAAGTTTAATCGAATCCAATTTACCAGTGATATGTTACCTTCGGATATTTTGGGGGTTTCAATCTTAAACCCACAAAAAGCAGAATTTGAGTTTAGAAAAGGACCTATATTTGCTAACGTGATTCTTGCAGATGAAATTAATAGAACCCCACCAAAGACTCAAAGTGCATTGTTAGAAGCGATGAGTGAGCAACAAGTATCAGTAGATGGACGTACATACCCTCTTCCTAAACCATTTGTAGTTATCGCTACACAAAACCCAATCGAGTATGAAGGAACATATAGCCTTCCAGAATCTCAGTTGGATAGATTTCTACTTAGACTTGATATTGGTTATCCTCCATCGGAAGAAGAAATACTGATAATGAAAAGAGGAGACATCTTAAAAGAAATTAATGAATTATCTCCGGTAATAACTGCAGAAGAGATTGTAGAGATACAAGAGTATGTGAGGAAGATAAGAGTAGAAGATTCAGTCTCCTTATATATGTTGCAAATAGTGGAGAAAACGAGGACGCATCCGGAGGTAGAACTTGGAGTAAGTCCACGAGGTAGCCAAAGTCTATATGTTTCCGCACAAGCCTGGGCAGTGGTCAATGGGAGAGATTACGTTACTCCAAACGATGTAAAAGAAATGGCTGAACCCGTTATTGCTCACAGATTGATACTCAAGTCCCGTAGTTTTAACCTCAGCAAATTAGCGGAAGAGAGAAGAAAAGTTGTAAAGAATATTCTCGACACTGTACCCTTGCCAAGATAATTCTTAAATCTATTTCTATATGGTTGAAGGTAGATTCATATCAAAGGAAATTTATAGGTCGTATCAAATAGGTGTTGCTTTATTTACTTTGCTACTTTTGCTTTCCGCGTGGAATAGTGGAAATAACATTTTGTATCTCGCCTTCGCTATAACCCTTTCTTTTATTGTTGTGGGGGAGATTTTTGGAAATTACAATTTAGTGGGTGCGAAAGTATACATTTTAGCACCTGACCAGGTAGTTAGGGGAGAAAATGGGAATTTTTGGTTTAGAATAGAAAATACCCGAAAAATTTTCCCATATTTCGGTGTGAATGTTGAACTCTTAATAAAAAATCCAACTGGAGAGACTTTTAGAGTGTTTGTGAAAAAAATGCCCATAATTTTACCCAATGAGGGGGTGGATATTTCTTTTATGTATAAGTTTATGAGAAGGGGAAAGGTTGTGATAGAAAGAGTAAATCTTAATTCTTATTTCCCCTTTGGGTTGGTAAAATACCAAAGAACTTACGATGTGAGTGCGGATGTTTTAGTAACCCCTCGGTATCGACCCTTGAATATTGAAATATTGGGGAATTATGCAAGTGGATGTCGTATACCTTTGAAAACATTAATGTCTGAGTCAGGAGAATTTTATTCATTGAGAGAGTATCAGCCGGGTGACGATATAAGGTACATAGCGTGGAAAATTAGTGCAAGATTGGGTGTGTGGTTAGTTAGGGAGTGGGCTGTGAGTTTGCCTAATCAATATGTAATTTTTTTAGACGTAAGAGTAGGAGATAAGAAGAATTTGGAAATTTTTGAAGATATGATTGATTTCACCGCGTCAGTGGTTTATTCTCTTTTAGCCAAACAATTAAAAGTAGGTTTGTGGATAGGAGAAAATAGAATTCCTGTAAACAGTGGAAATGCCCATTTCTCATTTATTTTAAGTACTTTGTCTTTGGTTACTCCTGATTATTCAAATGTTCTAAATGAAAATGTGTGGAAAAAATTTTTAGGAGAAGGAAGGCAATCCAGGGTATTGTTAATATCGATTTTGCCTGAACTTTGGAATGAAAATTTATTGAGTGGATTGAAAGTTGCTGTTCCAAATGAACTCGGTTGATAAGACAAATAAGATTTTAAATGTACTGTTGAATATTTTGACTGCAGGTGTAGTGTTAGTTTCGTACCTGGCTCTTTACGCAGTCCCTGATTATGGAAGCATGGCCCTAATAATACCTGTAATACCGATACTGTTAAGTTTTTTCGTAGACAAATTAGAAAAACTAATACCCTATTACACTAAGGTTATTCAAATTCCTCTACTTTGCCTTGGCTTATTCTTGCCCATTATTGTTTCTGTTCTTGGAATTTTACACGCTGTAATGCTATTAACCTCTGCTATACAGTTGACACTATTGGTATATCCTAAAGGGATTAGAGAATATCTCTATCTAATATTTATGAGTTTTTTCCTGTTTTTGGGAGCGGGAGCGCAAGCACCAGAGCCTATAGTGGGGTTTGCTATAGTATTATTCATATGTTTTGTAGTGGTACTTCTTCCAATAACTACTATGTCTGAATCTGTTAGAAGAACGGAGGAAACGGAATCCGCGGAGGTAAGCGTTATTACTCCTATTTCTACAAAAAAGAATAGTCGTATTTGGATAACCTTTGGAATTTTGTTTATTTTAGTATGGTCCTTAATTTTTCTTGGATTTACTTACATTCCAAGAGTAGAAGCAGGGTTACTCGGTAGAGACATCGGTTTACGCGCGAGAACGGGTATTCCTCAATCAGTATCACTTAGAGGTGGTGAATCTATAGAATTGTCTCCCACGCCAGTTCTCAGTGCTTATTTTCCGGATGCTTCAGATATGCAACCAATACCTGAGGAGAAACTTTATTGGAGGGTTACTACGCTTCCAGTTTATCTCGGGAATCAGTGGAGAAGATGGCCTCTTGAACGTTCTTACGAACCTACTGAAAGTGATAATTTCTTATATTTTTTGAGAAAGGTTCAATCGAGAACTCAAGAAAAACAATTGCGAGTAGATACAGTGTCAATTTTTGGTAGGAAGGTGCCTTATAGGAGGTTTGCATATGAAGTTTACCTCGACAAAGTTCCTGAGGTTGGTTTGCCTTTGTTAGACAAAGTACAAGGTTTTTCATCTCCGAAAACAGGTTCACAAGTTGTATTAGGCTGGGATAATACAAGAGATGCTACTGTGGTTCTCTCTACATCAGGAGTAAGAAGATTGGTTTATGCGGGAATTTCAGACATAATTGACTGGTTACCAGAAAAACTTAGGGGTGCGAATGATAATTATAAAGAGGTTTTGACCGAACAAGATTACAAGATACTTACCCAAGAAGACTTAACTGGGCGAACTCGTGAAATTATTCAGGAAATTGTTAGGGGTAAAGAAACAGTTTACGACAAAGTGAAGGCGATAGAAGAATGGCTCTCAGGTCCAGAATTCAGATACTCATTAAATGTTCCCCCGCTTCCCCTCGAACATCCTATAGATGCCTTTTTACTTGAATTTAAGAGTGGGCATTGTGAATTGTTTGCTTCTGCAATGGCCCTTGCAGTGAGAAGTCTTGGAATTCCAGCAAGAGTTGTTTCGGGATACCGCGGGGGAGAGTGGGACCCAGATACAAAATCGTATCTGGTTAGAGAAGGTATGGCTCACCTCTGGGTTGAGGTCCTATTTTTAGATTACGGCTGGGTTCCTTTCGACCCATCGCCAAGAGGTGTTGATTTACAAATGTTTGAAAATATGTATCTACGACTACTGTCAAGATTTCTATTACGAGGAAAAATATTTTGGTATAGAAGGATTGTAGGATTTGACAGGGGTTATCAACTTCCTACATTAGACTTTCTTAATATCGGTATATTCAAAGGAATAGACGAAATTATTAATCCTGGTGGTAACAGAATGATTCCTTCCACTTCTCTGTTCTTGTTCGGTTTGATACTACTTGTATTTTTGCTTATGGCCTTTAAACTTCTGGCTACCTTATGGGTCATTATTAAATCCATCATAATTCAGGGACTACCTAAAGGTACTCGGAAGACAATAAAATTCACGCCAGAGCAATTACAGGCAAGAAATCTATTCTTACTGTTGGAAAAGACGTTTAAGAAAGCAGGATGGGATATATCATCAATGACAGTTGAGGAAATTGATAGACAACTTTGTGAAAAACAATTCGAATTTAGTGAAGATATTAGGAAGTTTTTGGGTGAATATAATGCAGTAAGGTTTGGATTCGCTCGTTGGCAACCCGGAAAAGTTACATTTTGGCGAAAGAAAATCCCAGTATGGGCTACCGCTCTTGCTAATTACTTTAACAATCGAAAAAAACTAAGTTTGCAATAAATCTTTTGTAAATCTATTTTTTCTTAGCATTGTTAATAAAAATTATAACCTGGTCTGGTTCGGTAGTAGTGAGAATTATTTCGGGGAGTGAATCGCCATTAAGGTCGCCTGACTCAATTGCTCGAGGTATTCCCGATTTTAGTTGATATGACTCTGATTTAAATTTAATTAGAGATGAGGGGTTTTTGTTATCAATACCGTTATTAAGAAGTACAACTAAAGAGGAAGTTGATTTATCTAAACACGCTACATCAGGAAAACCATCAGAATTAAAATCTGCAACTGTAAAGTCAGTTATCTCTACCTCAGGCGTGTTTAAGATTTCTTCTAATTCAAGGATTTTTGATGTTTGAAAAGCGAAAGGGTCCCCACTATTGTATATTATCTCAATAGGACTTCCAGATTTTCGGAATCCTATTACCATATCTAATTTCCCATCTTGATTAATATCGAATATAACTATTTTATTTGGGAATTCCCCTTTAGTCTTTATTCTTTTTATATTCTCAAAGGTTAAGTCCTTGTTGCCTTTAATCAATGCTATCTCATCTTTGTTAAATAGTGTTACTCCAAGGTCAATAATATTATCTCTATCAAAGTCAGCGATTGCTACAGCCCTTGGTCCTCCCTCTATATTTATAGTAGATTGCAGTTTTAGACCATCTTTTAAGTCTCCAAGATATATGAAAATTGTGTTGCAAGCCCAGCCAGTTGTTATCACATCATTTAGCCCGTCTTTATTTATATCTCTCACTACTAATGATGTAAGTCCAGGAACTGTGAATATAGGGGATTCATCCCCATCGAGGACTTGAGCGTATTTGAGATTTTCATCAGGAATTTTGATAGAGGTTACTGTGAATATATTTTCATCTCTAAGATTGTTAAAAATTTGGATATCCTGATTCTTTTTAGCCATAAAATTCACAACCACAATATCTAACCACTTTTGGACATCCATATTAGCGATTGTAACTGCATAGGGTGCGAAGTCTGTTTTTAAAGTGGGATGTAGTTTAATGTAATCAAGATTGCCTTGGGACAGTAATATTGAAAGTTCGTCATTGGCTGGTCTTTCTTCCCTCGGATTTCTCATTACTCCTCTATCTGCGGTTACTATGTCAGGAATATTGTCACCATTTAGGTCTCCAACGGCTATATATGAGGGATTGGGTCCTACCCGGAAAAACTTAGGAAAAATAGTAAATGTTTGAGAATATATTGGAAGATTAACAATTAAGATAAATAACAACGTTGATACAACGCTATTAAGTATAAAACTACGCATTAATTTATTGACTCCATTTTATTAGAAAGTTCTATGGCAAGGTTTATTGCTTCTATTAAACTCTTCTCGCTTGCTATTCCTTTGCCTGCAATATCGAATGCAGTTCCGTGGTCTACAGATGTTCGTATAATAGGCAACCCAATTGTTACATTTACTCCTTCATCCATAGCCAGTAATTTTAATGGTATATGCCCCTGGTCGTGGTACATAGCAATAACAGCATTGAATTCGCCTAACCATAATCTTCTAAATACCGTGTCAGGAGGATAAGGACCAGTGCAAGGGATACCCATTCTCTTACATTCCTCAATGGCGGGTTTTATGATTTCAATTTCTTCCCTACCGAATAAGCCATTTTCCCCAGCGTGAGGATTAAGCCCTGCGACTGCTATTTGTAATTCAGTACTGTAAATTTTTCTCAAATATTCATAACAAATCTGAATGGTTTTGATGAGGCTACTTAATTGTACTCGGGCTATTGCTTCAGAAAGTGATAAGTGAGCAGTATGATGAACAATCCACTTACCTTTAGCATACAGAGTCATTCGATAGTCTTTAGTTCTGGTTAAATCTGCGAGCATTGTTGTATGACCATCGTACGGGATATTTGCTTTTGCTAACCCCTCTTTTGTTATAGGTGCAGTTACAATTGCTCGTACTTGTTTCTCTAAAGCCCAATTCACAGCATTTTTTATCCAATCTGCAGAAGCCTGGCTGTTTTCAGGGTATAATTTACCTGGCTCAAATGGCAGATCTTCATAACCTAATTCGGTAATTCCGAGATTAAGATTTTCTGAAATAATATCTTTCGGAGATTTTATCCTCTGTGGTACTATGGGAAAATTTAACATATTTGCGTAGAAATTATAGGCTTTTAAGTTCCCTGCTATGATGATATTAGCCTTTTGAAGGATATTTTGTATCATCAATGCTTTTACTATTATCTCCGGTCCCACTCCATTTATGTCACCCATTGTAATAGCGATTATAGGCTTTTTCTTATCCATTTATTTCCCTTTCGGAAGATGATTTATCGTAAGAGATTATTATATTAGAAAAGCCAGACCCGATGAGGAAATTAGAGATTCCTAACGGTCTGGCTTTTAGTTATAAATACTTTTTAATAAGTTTTTTGTTATGTGAGAGCGGATACGAGTACTCCAATTACAACTGCTACCCCCTGGGTTACAGGAGCGGTACCACCAACCGGTTGATATCTGATAAATTCTACATGACCATCCATATATAGCACATTTGACCCCCCTGGAATGTGATTGTAGTCAGATGTATTTGTAGCGACTTTGTCAAACATAATGGGCAATGTACTTTGTGCTTTTGAACTTGCTGATGGATTATTTATATCAGTTATCAAAAATCTCTCTATGCCTTCTCTTAATCGATAAATGGTGTTTGTCCCCGCATTTCCATAACCCTGAAGGGTACTACTGGATATATCGGAGTCTACTATTCTGAATATTGTGCTGTGGTCTCTATTTTGCACTGCAGTTACTAATTCAGGAGTAGCAAGTGCAAGTAAACCATATACAAGTTGTGCAGGTGCATTGGTAGGGCTATTAGGGGGCAAAGTTATTGGACCTGCACCTAAGGCATTTAGTACATCGACCATTGGCATCACATCTACCATCGGCCATTCATCACCTATACGGTCCATAACAAGGCCAAGATAGATATAACTGGAATCCATAGCGGAGGCGCAGGAAAAAGTGTCATTCGTATAGTAGTTAATACACCATTCATCTCTATCCGGGTATTTTGCACGCGATATAGATTGCCTATAATCGCCATCAGATGGACAAAAGGCTATCATCGGGTCGTTAAGATACTCAGGATAAATAACAAATGTACTCGGGCATAAGTCTGCTCTTACTTCAATTCCTCCCTGGATTGTAGGATATGCTCCAAATTGGACAGGAGGAAATCTTTCGCCTTTAGCCTCATTGCTGTACATCTTGAAGACTAAGCCCCATTGTTTTAGATTATTTTGGCAACTTGAGCGCCTTGCCGCTTCTCGGGCTCTTGCCAATGCTGGGAGTAAAATTGCTGCAAGAATGCCAATGATGGCTATAACTACTAACAACTCAATTAATGTAAATCCTTGTTTCTTCATATGTGTTCTCCTACCTTAATGTTGAGGTAGTTTGCTGTTATTGTTTTGTATAATTATGACTGTGCTAATATATTAATAGTTTCATTTCTAACAATTGGTAAAGTTTTATTTTGGAGGTACTATAATGAGAATATTTTTATGCAAAACGCTAATTTTAGCATTGTTACTTCTCTTACCGGGTTGTTTTTTCCCTGTTAATTACGAGGGGAAAATTACTCTTCTATCAGATAAGATTGGATTTTCAGTAAAGGGACCTTATGGATTTAATGGCACCATTACCAAGGAGGGAATTGGAGACGAGGACTGGGATTTATCCGGTGAATTTATTTTTCCCAATTCATTGTTTTCCTACCTTGGTGTTCGTTATACGATAGAGGAAAGTTATCCGGAATTTATAACTATTGAATTGTATATTAAAAAGTCTCTTCTTGGCGAAATAATTGCACCTGCTGATAAGAATGTAAAAGTAGAAACTAAAATAAAAGCATCTGATGATGCTAACTTTAAAGTTATATTTAGAACTTTTTGATACAATTTAATCTGCAAGTAGTAAGATGAATACCAAGGAAGAAATTAGAAAAAGTTTGTTAACCGTTCTGGAAAATTTATCCCCATCTGAAATTGAAGATAAGAGTAGGATTATAGTTGAGAAAATATTAGCCTATATACAGCATCGAATATGTGAAAATATTTTTTCTTATGTTCCGAATGGTAAATGGGAGGTAAATGTTTTTCCTTTTTTGAATAAGTTAGTTAATGAAGGAAAGAGAGTATGGTTGCCAAGAATTGAAGGGGAAAATTTAGTATGGCATCAAGTTGATAGAGAAAAGATAGGGAAACTGAGAAAAAATAAGTGGGGTATACCCGAACCTCTACCAGAATGGGAACCACAAAGATTAGATGCTCCCTGTGGGAGTATATGTATAGTGCCTGGTATAGCCTTTGATAGATGCGGTAACAGAATAGGTAGAGGAAAGGGATATTTTGATAGATTTTTAAGAAAATCAAAATGTTATGCTATTGGAGTATGTTTTACATTTCAACTCGTTCAGATGTGTCCTCATGAAATTTGGGATATAAAAATGGATAGGGTGATTACAGAAGACTATGAGTTTATAGTTTTAAATCCACAAAGCTAAGTGTAACTTGCGTATGGATTACGAGACTGTAAAACTATCTCACGGGGATACTTGCTTTCAATTATTGGAGGGCAGAAATTCTGTCCTCGTAGTCTTTGTGCACGGCTTATCCTCACCTATGTGTATTTGGGATAGGAATTTCTACTTTATGTA
>CAZZMK010000096.1:0-4024 GCA_964655185.1 uncultured Nitrospirales bacterium
ATTTGCATTAGAGCAAATTAACTTATTCCTTTCAAATCAATACCAGAGTCCAACGGGACAGATTCCTTCATCTGAATGGAACCTATCAGCTATCTCTCCTCCAGTAATGCCTTGGGGTATAAACAAAATTTTGGAAAAAACTAAATCCTCTATAGTTAAAATTGATGAATCCTACTACAAAGAGTTTTTGAAGGATACTTTCTGCTCCATTTACACTTACCTAATTAACTGGCTAAACCAAAAAGATTCAAAAGGAAGAACTATACTCGAAGAAGGTCTAATAGGCCTTGATAACCTCCAAATCATTGACAAATACAGAGATAATGCTCTAATTTCAGAGGATTCACAGATTCTCTTTTGGACTCCGCTCCTCGTTTCAAATGCTCTCGAATTAGCCTTAAAAATAACCGAGCAAATCCCAATGTTGGAGTCATTAATCATAAAACTCTTATACATTAAGAAACGAGCCTTAGAATTGATTCAGTCTAAAGGCAAATATAAGTATTGGAATGATGAAGATGGTTTCTTCTACCCTACCATTAGAATAGAAGAAAATGAATTTCAGTTGAATATTAGAAACTTTTCTTCAATTGTTCCCCTCTTCGGAATTACTATAATTCCCAAAGAGATTCCAGAGAATATCATAAAATCTATTAAAGAACTATTTATCGATGACAAATCACTCTCAGAACATATAAAATCTTTTACAGACCCACAAACTAAAAAAGAATACTACGCCTTAACCACCACTACTTCCAAACAAACTCATAGAATACTTTCTTATGTACTAAACGAATCCGAATTCTTATCAAACTATGGCATAAGGTCTCTTTCACGCCATCATCGTGAAAAGCCACTATACATCTCAACTCCTCGCTCCCACTATGAAATTAAATATTGCCCCGGCGAACTCGAATCAAGAATGTTCGGAGGCAACACAAATTGGTTCGGCCCAATATGGATATCATTAAACTACCTACTCATTGACCATCTTGAAAAACTACATGTTTGCTTTCCTGAATTTAGATTTGAAGATTCAAACAATAAAACTTTTGTCGGAAAGAATTTTCACGAAATAGCCCAAGAAATTAGAAGAAGGTTAATAGATTTATTCAATACCAACATGCATGGTGTTATACCATCATTAGGAAATTGTAACAAATTCAGAAGTGACGAACTGTGGCAAAACTTTTATCTCTTCTATGAATACTTCAATGGAGACTCAGGAGAAGGAATAGGAGCATCACATCAAACAGGTTGGACTGCACTCATTGCTGAAATTATCCTCGAATATCTAAAAGGCTAAGTTAACCCCTTACTCCTTTAATTCCGAGGGATTCTTCATATTTGCAATAGCATCCTCGTAAGAAATCATTCCTTGAGCATATAACTCTTTAAGACATCTATCGAACGTGATCATTCCATCTTTGAACCCTGTTTCAAGAACACTATATATTTGATAATTTCTACCTTCCCTTATTAGATTTGATATTGCAGTATTAGCCTTAAGTATTTCGTACGCCAAAACCCTACCTTTACCATCCTTACGAGGCAATAATCTTTGAGATATTACTGCAAGAAGAACCATTGACAATTGAAATCTTACTTGTTGCTGTTGGTCGGCAGGAAACACATCTATTATTCTATCTATCGTCTGGATAGCATCATTAGTATGAAGAGTTGCAAAAACTAAATGCCCAGTTTCTGAAGCAGTTAACGCTGCCTGAATCGTTTCGAGGTCTCTCATCTCCCCTACAAGTATCACATCAGGTGCCTGTCTGAGTACGTACTTCAAGGCTCGAGCAAAACTCAAAGTATCTCCCCCTATTTCTCTTTGGTCTACTACACTCTTTTTATGATTGTGCACATATTCTATTGGGTCCTCAATCGTAATAATATGACAAGCACGAGTGTTATTAATTATGTCAATGAGGGAAGCGAGCGTAGTAGTCTTACCACTACCCGTAGGACCTGTCACGAGGACTAACCCTTGTCGAGCATTAGCAAGTTCCTTTATATGCTCCGGTAATCCGAGTTCCGAGAGGGAAGGAATCTTATCAGATATTGGACGAAGGGCAGCCGATACACACTGTTTTTGATAATAAACATTTACCCTGAATCTATGCTTTCTTCCATAAGCAAGAGAAAAATCTAATTCTTTCTCTCTCTCAAACTGCCCTCTCTGTTCATCAGTCAAAAAACTGTATATCAATTTCTTTGTTGCTTCAGGTGTAAGAGGGTCTGTTCTCGTCCTATAAAGTTGCCCATTTATCCTCAAAATAGGAGGAGCACCCGCACTAATTATTAAGTCAGAAGCGTTCTCCTGCAATACTAACTCAAACAATTCATCAATATTCATACTACTCTCCCCAACTACCGTTAATAATATTATATTTGCTGAATCAATTATATTAAAAATTATCAAATACAAAAGAAAACTTTTCCCCACCCAGGAAAATTTTTCCTCGTATTTCAATATCCCTACAAAAGGAAAGTCTTGATACTAAATATTTAGCAAAATCTGCCGATAATTGGTATAGGAATTGCTTAATAACAAAAAACTGTGGAGTAAATTATGGGAACTCTATTTAGTGCACTCGATATTGCTCGAGCCGGAATGCTGGTTGCTCAGGTTCAACTCGATGTCACAGGTCACAATATTGCTAATGCTAACACTGAAGGCTATTCCAGGCAAAGGGTAGATGTCACAACGCAAACACCTAATTACAGACCTTACGGTGCTATCGGAAGAGGTCCCGCTATAGCAGGTATAAACAGAATAAGAGAAACTTTCTTGGACGGAATTTATCGTCAACAATATTCCGCTTTCGGTAGGTGCGAAAATATTGCAACCTACTTTACCCGAATAGAAGACATATTTCAAGAACCTGGCGAAAATGGATTGAGTAATCGCCTCGCAAGATTTTTCGACGCCTTACACGATTTCGCTGGCAATGTCGAACAAGACCCAGTAAGAGTATCTGTTATCAACGAAGGAGTTGCCCTTGCAAATTCTTTTAACGAAATTGCTCGACAAATATATTTGATTGAAAGTGATGTAAATGAAGAAATCAGGACTACAATTGAACAAATAAATTCACTCTTACAAAGAATTGCAGAATATAATAGAAATATACGCGATGCGGAAATCACCGGGAAAAAAGCAAATGACCTTCGCGACGGTAGGGATGTCCTCCTCGACCAACTTTCAAAAATTATTTCCATCACTACCCGAGAACGAGACGATGGACAAGTAGATGTTATACTCGGCGGCGTAGAAATAGTAGGAGGAACTAAATATCGCGCTCTTAAAGCATCGGTAGATACTTCTTTAGACCCTACAAGACCAGATTTTCTATCAGTCGTGTTCGAAGACAATAATGAAAAAGCTATTATTCCCGATGGCTCACTTGCTGGAATGCTAAAAGTTAGAGATGAGTACCTCAGAGAAATTAAACAACTATTAAATGAACTCACCAAAGCAATTGTAAACTCAATAAACTCAATACATAGCCAAGGTAGAGGTATAGAATTATATTCATCTAACATAAATTCTTTTATCTCAATCTCAGACCCAAATGCTTTATTATCCAATCTTGAATTACCCTTTGCAGTGGGCAATGGCTCATTCCAAATCCTCGTATACGATTCACTCGGTAATTTGGTAGAAACTCTAAATATTGCTGTAGACCAAAACACAACTTCACTAAATGATATTGTAAACTCTATTAATGGAAGTTCTTATATATCTGCTTCAGTTGATTCTCAAGCTTATTTATCTATCTCGCCCAACTCGGGGTATTCTTTCAGATTTGCTAATGATTCTTCGGGTGTGTTAACAGCACTCCAATTAAACCCATTTTTTACCGGCTATAACGCCGGAAACATCGCAGTTAATCCAGACCTTATTCAGAATCCAAGACTACTAAGTTCTGGAACAAGCACAAATATCGATGAGACAGGAGACAATACTTCCGCACTTGCAATGGCACAAGTAAGGACGACAAAAATTTTACAAAACTAT
>CAZZMK010000097.1:0-8820 GCA_964655185.1 uncultured Nitrospirales bacterium
ACACGACGCTCTTCCGATCTGGAGAAAAGAAAACAGTGGCCACTTTGTTTTGTGATATAAGAAGTTTTTCGCAGATAGCAGAGAGGATGAGTCCTCAGGACCTAATAGAACTATTGAATGAACATTTTACTGCTATTACTGAGATCATATTTGCTTGGAGGGGCACCCTCGATAAATACATCGGCGATGAAATTATGGCTTTGTTTGGGACGCCTATCTCTACAGGAGATGATGTTTATTCAGCAGTTTGTGCTGGTTTAGATATTATTAAAAGGAATGAGGAGTTAAATTATTTAAGGAAATCAGAAGGTAAACCTTTATTGCAATTGGGTGTGGGCATAGAGGTTGGGGAAGTAGTGGCAGGGTTTGTAGGTTCTCCTATGAGAATGGAATATACAGTGGTAGGTGATAAAGTAAATGTAGCAAAGAGATTATGTGACATAGCAAATCCTGGAAAGGTTGTTGTGGGAGAAGAGGCTTGGAAGGCTCTTAAGGGCAGGGTAGTTGGTGCTCCTGTAGGATGTTTTAATGTCAAGGGGAAAAAACAGCCGATTACAGCCTACGAGATAAGTAGTTTAGCATAAAATTTATTTTTGATAGAGTTTGTTATTTTTCTTTGGATATTAAGAAATACTTTACTACGAGAAATAAAGATAGTCCTCCCGTTGCAATTATAACTAAGTGAAGCCACCATAGTTTTAATAGTGTTTTTCCACGCTTTTCAAAGGATATTTCATTACCTGTAGGTGAGTAGTATAGTTCGGGTTGTTTAGTAAGCAAATATACTTCGTTTGCCTTTTTTATTGTATTAATTGCATTTTTATATTCAGAGGTGGAAATAGCTTTTTTGCCCTGTGGTGTATCAAGGATTGTATAACCAGATTTTCTCCAGCCTTCTTCCAATCTTTTTTTTCTTAATGCAGGGACTTCGTAAGAAATATCAATTTTTTGTCCAAGTTCTCTTCGTCGGGGTTGGGGATGTTCCCATGGTGTATCTACAACTATTTCCACCGCTTTTGTTTCTAAATTAGTTGGGGATGTATCTTTTATCCATTCTTCTTGAATTCTGAGTGCTCCGTATAATTCGGTTTGATCTCGGTGAAATTTTATTTTGAAGGTAGGTATGTTTTCAGGAATCTCTCCGAAGAAGTCGCAGGCAGTCGGAGCATATATTAGAAGCCCAATTATAATTAAAACTATACTCATATCGTTAAGATAATAGAACTTTTTAGTTAATTTTCGTAATATGATATATGATTACGTATCTAAATAATCAACAGCAAAACCTAACACTTGGAGATAGTATTGTGAACGATGTGAGATTTTATTGTTTTCTGATGCTTTTTGTCATTTTTTTAGCAACTCTAAACATGAGTTGTGGTACTTCTGGAGATAAAAAAAGTTTGGAAAGGGAAGTGGTAAATTTAGGAGAAAATAGTAAGAATGAAGATATATATGAAATGGTTAAAGAGCCTGTGTTATTGAATGTCGTTGTAAGAAGATTAGGTATGGAATACCCGATTTCTATTGCTTTGCTTAACGGGGTTGAGTCACGCTGGGTCCTAATTGAAAAACCTGAAAAAAAATTAGACAAGTTTTTGACTCAGGTAATTTCTGCAACAGGACTTGTTTGTTATTCAGAGAAAGGGTATTACTTTTTGTATCCTCCGGAACTTCCTCTCTATGAATCTCTTGCAAAATATTCTTTTGTCGAGATGATGCCTGCTAATTTTAATGAGGTAAAAGTAAATGCGGGTTTTGGTGTTGATACAAAACTTTATAATGTTTTGAATAGCCTTAATTATACTTATGGATGCAATATTGTGGCTGATAATACTCTTGCTGAACTTCCAATAGGTGAGATTGTGACCCATCAACTTTCTTTAGACTTAGTTCTCGAAATGGTTATAAAGAGTGCACGAATATCTCCTCAAACATTAAAAATCTGCTCTGGTGAAGATTACCTGTTTTTATATACTGCGTTAAATAAAAATGCAGAACTGTTGGAGAATTGTAAACTTTTTGAAGATAATAAGGTGCCCGAGAAACTTAAAAAGAATATAACTTTTTCCCTTCCAGAGATAGTGAGGAGGGGTAGGACATTACCTTTTTACGATTCCGCAAAACCCTTAAAAGAAGTTACAGCGGTTATTTCTGCTCAGGTAGGTATCGATGTAGAACTCCAACCTGGAACTGAAGAACTTCCCGTTAACCCGATGTATGTTTCGAATTTAAGTGTGAAAAAGGCTCTCGATTTACTTGTATATCAGTGGTTAGATAATAAATATAGTTATGTGTTTGAAGATGGAAAAATTAAGTTTGTGATTAAGAGATAGTTTTTGCTATGGATGCCACTTATTCCAAAAGACTTAGTTATTGTGTATTTTTTTCTGTCTTGTTACATTTGTTGATACTGTATTTCTTAGGTAATGTTGTAAGTATTTCTCCTGGGGTAAGTAATTCAATGAACCAAATGCTGATAGTAGAATTGGCAGAACCGGTGCAAATTGAGAAACCCAAGAAACTTGTTGAAGTATCTGAACCTTCAAAGGAGGTGCCCAGATTAACAGATAATATAGCAGAGTATAATAGTGTTGCAAGTGCACCAATTCTCCATGAAGAGGGGAGTAATCCGGGTCCTAAAATAGAAGAGAAATCCGATTTCGACGTGCCAGGTAATGGTAGTGCAAGTAAACAGGATGTAGAAGTTGCATCAAATGTCGTTAGCAAAAATGTAGAAGTTAAGGAAAAAAGAGAAGTGAAACCAAGTAAAAGAGAAAAGGTTCCCGCCCTGAGTTCTAAAGTAATTTCTAATAAAAATTTTAATGCTTTTGAATCTGCGATAGATAAAGAAAACGGGACTTTGGAAAGAGGTAATAACCAGGAATTAAATGAAGGTAAGAAAAAGGAGTCGAAAGAAAACGAGAATATTGGTGAAAATAGAGATAACCCTGATGAATCTGGAAATGAAAAAATTCTTGCTATGGTCACGCCTAAGTCAGCCTCAGGCGCTAAACCTCAGGGGCGGGTTTATAATCAGGTAAAAAAGGAAGGTGTTTTAGGATTTGAGGCTCTTCAGGACCAGATAGCACCATATCTTAGAAATATTCAAAAGAGAGTCGAGCGATACTGGATTCATTTCCTTTTAACCAGATATTCTGGAACTAAGCCTACCGAAATAGTTATAGATTGTGAGATAAATGAGGATGGAAAATTGATAAAAGCGGAAGTGGTAGGAGTAGCAGAGGACCCTTTCTATGCAAGTATCTGTAAACTTGCGCTTGAAAGTGCCTCTCCATTTCCACCATTTCCATTCAAGGTTCCTGATATTTATCAAAAAAGGACTCTTCAAATAAGATGGACATTTAGTTTTATGTAGAATAATCAACAAAAGGAGTAATTTTATGTTGTGGCTGAATATGTTGTATGAGGGTGGTTGGGTTATGGTGCCTCTTTTTTTATGTTCTATTTTAGGTTTGGCTATTATTGTTGAGCGATTATTTGCTTTAAGGAGAAATAAAGTATTACCACAAAATGTAGTTGATTTATTAAATAAATTTAATAATGAGTAGGATGTAGATACGATTTACTCGTCTTGTAAGTATATATCTTCTCCTTTGACAGCGTTAATAAAAGAAGCGGTAGAAGTTAGGAATGAGTCTAAGGAGGCCATACTTGAGCACATACAATTTGTTGGGAGGACTCAGATGAGTATAATGGAACGGGGGTTGACTATACTTCAAATAATAGCGGTAGTAAGTCCTTTGCTGGGATTACTGGGGACGGTTTTGGGAATGGTGGACATTTTTAATGCGGTCACGAGGGGTGGGCTTGGCAATCCTCAAATGTTAGCCCAAGGCATATCAAAGGCATTAATCACGACTGTGGTAGGTTTGATAATTGCCATTCCTTCTCTTGTCGCATATCATCTTTATATTAGAAGGGTAGAAGCATTGGGAATGGAATTACAGGATATTCTGCTGAATTTTATAACGAGATTGAAAAATCTAAAGAAATAGACATTTTATTATAAAAGAGGAGAAGTATATTATAATATAATTCGGAATATTAAGAGTGGAGATGGTATTTATGTTGGAATTGATTAAAGAATTCTGGGATTTTCTAAAGGTAAGAAAGAGATACTGGTTAGCACCTATTATAATTACACTGTTACTGCTCGCAGCGTTATTTATTTTTGCTGGTAATGCAGGTGTTATATCCCCATTTATATACGCTTTATAGCGTAAACTTTTAGTCTTCTCATATTACTTTAAGGAATGCAAAGGCAAAATCATAACAAAGTAAGTCTGATTTTTTATTTAGTTATTTTTCTTTCTATATTTTTAAGGGGTTGGTACTTATATGAGGTTTATACTAAAGCGCCTGATTATTCTGCTTTGCAACAAGACCCCGAGGTGCAAGATTATTTTGCTCGGGCGTTGGTCACTGGGGATTGGAGTGTGCCAGAAGATGTTACAGACCCCGAGATGAGAACTACACCATTCTTTCGTCCGCCTGGGCATGGGTATTTTCTGAGTTTTTTGTATAGATACATTTCAGATAGTTATCTTACCCCGAGAATAGTTAATTCAATTGCAGGAGTATTATCAGTAGTAATAGCGTTCTTTTTAGGGAGGGCTTTGTTCGGTGAGTGGGTGGGATTGATATTTAGTTTTTTGGTTGCTTCTTACGGAGTGTTTATTTATTGGGAAGGGGAGGTAAATGACCCTGCTTTGTTTGTTTTTTTGGTCCTCCTTATATTTGCACTGTTGTATAAGTGGAGTAGGAATTTTGGTTGGTGGTGGGCAGGCTTGATAGGTCTGGCTATTGGCGTATACGCAACAATGAGACCAAATATACTTGCTATTGGACCTTTTCTTGCTTTACGGATGGCGTGGGTGGTAATGAAAAAAGGCGAGGGGCTGAGATTTGTATTTTCCTGGATTTCATTACTTATCTTTACATTTGTCCCAATAGTTCCAATAACAATAAGAAATTATGTGGCGTCTGGGGAATTGGTTTTAATTTCTACCTATTTCGGAGAGAATTTGTTTATAGGCAATAATACTGAAGCAGATGGAGTTACTCCTTGGAATCAGTATCTTCAGAAACTTGAAGGGACGGGGAATTGGACTGCGCGAGATTATGTAAATGTAGTAAAAGGGTTGGCAAGAGAGTTAGGAAGAGATAAAATTTCTCATTCTGAGGCGTCAAAGATATTTACAAGAAAAGCGATTGAATACATTTTGAGTAATCCTAAGCAAACATTGAAATTAGTTGTAAAGAAAGCAATTCTCTTGTTTTGTCCGATAGAAATTACCTGCAATAAAGTTGTGCATTACGAGTTGCAACACTATTATCCTCTAAAATTTTTGCCTGGTTTTTCCTTGGCGGGAGCCTTATTTTTTTCCGCCATCACTTATCTGCTTACAAATTATAAGAGATTAAGGAAAGAAGGGGTATTTAATTACCCTACAGGTGAAGTTGTATTAATGGTATTTGTTTTTATTGCAATATATCTTGGAAGTTTTTTACCATTTTTTGTGAATGGGCGTGCTCGAGTTCCTGTGATACCTTCATTCCTTTTATTAGGAGCATTTTTTATTTACAGAGTTGGGAAGGATTTTATTTCGAGGGAGTATGTTAGCGGAGTAAAGTGGCTTTCCATATTTACTGTATTCCTAATGGGTATTTCGATTAGATGGATTCCTTATGAACCAGATTTGGCTCGATGGCACTACCAGAGAGCGGATTCGTATTTGAGGAGGGATATGGTTAGCGAAGCAATTAGAGAGGCTGATATTCTTGTTCTTTTACCGAATAGTTCAGCATACATGCATCATAGATTAGGAAAAGATTTTTACAAGAAGGGATATTACGAGGAAGCAGTAAAACAGTTTGAAAAAGGAATAAAAGTAGACCCTACTTATCAGGATATGTATTACTATATGGGCAAAGCATATGTAAAGTTAGGAAGATTGGATAAAGCGGAAGAATTTTTTAGGATTGCGTTAGAGTTAAATCCTGAAGATGCAAGGGCTCATAATGAAATAGGAGAAATTTTTGAGAAGCAGGGTAATTATAAATTAGCATTGGACCATTACGAAAAAGCACTGCAATTGTACCCAAGGTTCACATATGTGTTGGATAAATATGGGAAATTGCTTTCTTCTATGGGGAGAGTTAAAGAGGCTTTGGATTATTATGAGAAAGCGATAAGCCTCGACCCAACATATCAAGATGCTTACTATATGATGGGTAGAGACTTAAAGGCGATAGGCGAAATTGGTAAAGCGAGAGAATATTTGAATAAGGCTGTAGAATTGAATCCTTCAGATGCAAGAGCATTATGCGAGTTGGGGAATATTTATGGCGATGAAGGGGATTGGGAAAAGGCAGAGGAGTTTTATAGGAAGGCTATAAAGGCTCAGACAGATTTTGCATACGGTTATGAAAGATTAGGTAGGATTTTGTTTGCTACTGAGAGATTAGATGAGGCAGAAAAGTGTTTTAGAAAGGCTATAGAATTGAATTCTGAATATCAGGATTGTATGTACTTATTGGGGTGCATATTAAAAGCGAGGGGTAACTTTGAAGAGGCTAAAAAATGGTTCAAAAGAGCGGTAGAGTTAAACGAGAGAGATGCAAGGGCATGGAATGAATTGGGCGAAATTTATGAGGTTGGGAAGAATTATGATGAAGCACTGATGTGTTATTCTAAGGCTTTAGAAGCATATCCACAGTTTTCCTATGTTCTTGCAAAGATGGGAGCAATTTATGCCAATATGGGTGAGTATGGACAAGCAATTGAAAAACTGCAGATGGCTGTGAACATTGCTCCCGATTTTCAAAATGTTTATTACATTATGGGGCAGGTATTTGCGAGGATGGGGAAGAAAGATATGGCGATAGAAAAATTTAAAAAAGCGTTAGAACTAAATCCTGAAGATGCCCGCGCTCACAGGGAATTAGCATTACTTATTCAAGATGATGACCCAAATCTTGCTATACACCACTTCCAAAAGGCTTTGGAAGCGGTACCTAATTTTACGCTCGTGCTTAATAACTGGGGAAGTTTGCTTGTAAAGTTGGGGAAATTAGATGAGGCAGAGAAAAAGTTCTGGGAAGCCTTAAAAATAAGACCCGAGGATGAACTTGCTTATTATAATCTTGCTCAATTGGAGGAAAAGAGAGGGAATACATTAAAGGCTATTGAACTTTACAAGAAAGCGATGGTTAATAGTCCTAACAATTCTTACATTCCTTACGATTTGGGTGTGCTGTATGATAAGTTGGGTAATACAGAAGAAGCGGAGAAGATGTATTATAAAGCGTTGGAGATAGATGATAAAAATCCACTTGCTTATAATAACCTCGGGTATCATGAGTTTTTGAAGGGAAATGTAGATAAAGCAATAGAACTATATAAAAAGTCATTAGAGATAAAACCTGACTTAATAAATGCACTTTATAATCTTGCGGAGGCTTTGAGTGAAAAGGAAGAGTTGAAGGAGGTAATACCGTATTTTGAGAAAGCGATTGAGATTAATCCTACTGACCATAACCTACATAACGCAATGGGTTATTATTGTTTCGTTGTTGGTGAGTATGAAAAGGCTGAAACACATCTAAAGAAAGCGGTGGAACTTTTATATCAATTCCCACTTGCCTGGCAGAACTTAGGCAATTTATACCTTGAACAAAAGAGATTTGATGAGGCGGAAAAGGCATTTATAACTGCTCTGGATATATACCCGAGTGACCCTATTGGGTGGGCATGCTATGGAAGGTTTTTAAGATATATGAAGAGGTATGATGAGGCGGTAGAATGTTTTAGTAAGTCTTTGGAGAAAGGGGTTGAGAAAGGAGTGGATAATAATTTTCTCGGGGAAATTTATTGTGAATTAGGGAATGTGTATTTGGAAAAGGGAGAACAGAGTAGGGCAGAGGAAAACTTCAGGAAAGCAAAGGAATTGCTGGGAGAAAATGTTCGTTGTGTAGATGAGAAATAAACACTTATTCTTCTGGGGGATGTGGATACTTTCTTAAAGCGGATTCCAAAGAATGACATACTTTTTCAATAGTTTCTTCTTCTATAGTGTCGTAGAAAGGCAGGGCAATTAATTTAGGATATGCTTCCACAGCATTTGGACAACTTCTATATTCTTCGGGTGGAACAACAAGGTCAATAATTTCATTTTCAAAAGCGGAATCTATACCATACCAGAGGAGTTTTCGAACAATTTTTTTGGCAGGGCAAGGTAATATCACGACATACATGTAGTATGAGGGAATACATTCTGGATATATGAATGGAATTTTTACTTTGTCAGTGAGATTTTTTCTATATACTTTTGCCAACTCGAGCCTTTGCTGAACCTTGCCATATAAAGAAGGCAGTTTTTCAATCCCTATAGAGGCTTGTATGGGGTTAAATTTAATGGTTTCAGGCGGAACCGACTGGATACTTCTATATATAGATTCGAACATTTTCATTATAGGCTTTAGTGTCCTTAAATAAAGAATAGGATAGATTAGAGCAGATTTGTATAGGTATTGCTCGAATTTTACAGAACTGAGTTTTTTCTTAATTATCTTAGGGTCTTTTCTTAAAGGTTCTATGGAATCTTTTATAAATTTGTATAGTTTCGAGTCGTCTGTAATTACCATTCCTCCTCCATATGTGTTTAGGACCTTGTTGATGTCAAAACTGAAAAAACTCGCTTGTCCAAAACATCCAACCATTTTTTCTGTTTCTTTTTCTGTTTCTTTAACTTTTATTCTCGCTCCGCAAGAATGGGCGCAATCTTCAATTAAAAT
>CAZZMK010000098.1:0-6097 GCA_964655185.1 uncultured Nitrospirales bacterium
CTTTTCCCTCTTCAACTAAAGTTTCTTCCTCCTCCATCTTAACACCTAAAGATTTCAAATCTTCTATAAGTTTAATATTCTCCTTTGTAGAGAAAAAGTCTTTAATACTCTTTGCCACTATAGGTCCAACTTCGGGAATTGAAGTCAATTCTTCTACTGTTGCATTCATTAACTTATCCATAGATTTAAAATGGTCTGCAAGTATCTCCGCAAGATGTTGTCCTACATGGCGTATACCTAACCCAAAAATCAATGCACTTAATGGTCTATTTTTACTATTCTCTATTGCTTCGAGTAAATTCTGAGATGACTTCTTGCCCATCCTATCAAGTTGTACCAACTGTTCAAACTTTAACCTATATATATCGGCAATATTTTTCACTAATCCCTTGTCCACGAGTTGTTCCACCAAAGCGGAACCTAAACCTTCGATATCCATTGCCCTTCTTTGAGCAAAATGTTGAAGTCTCTGTTTCAACTGGGCTGGACAATCCATATTTAAGCATCTGTAAAAGACACCTTCGGGATCTTTTTTCACTATACTTCCACACTCAGGACATTTCTCAGGTGGCAAGAACGGTTTGGCATCAGGTGGTCGTAATTCAAGTATAGGCCTAATAACTTGAGGAATAATTTCTCCGGCCTTCTGAATCTCTACAGTATCGCCAACTCTAATGTCTTTTCGTGCAAGTTCCTCAAAATTGTGGAGAGTCGCCCTCTTTACAATAGTACCAGCCAACTTCACAGGCTCCATCTCAGCGACGGGTGTCAACGCACCAGTTTTCCCAACTTGAACTTTGATGTTCAACAATTTTGTGCGGGCAACCTCAGCCGGAAACTTGTATGCAATTACCCACCTTGGCGCTTTGCTTGTAGCACCTAAAATATCTCTCAACCTATGCTCATTTACTTTTATTACTAACCCATCTATCTCATAACCAAGAGTATGTCTTCTCTCCTGCCATTCGTATGTAAGTCTAATTACTTCTTCTATATCTTTACATAATTTCCACTCCGAGTTTACAGGAAGTCCCCACTCTTTGAGTTTCTCAAGTGTTTCTACATGTGTTTCAAGTAAATTTCTATGTTCTCCCTCCAATATTAACTCATAGAAAAATACCTCTAACCTACGCTCAGCCACCTGTTTAGGGTCCTTCAATTTAAGAGTCCCTGCAGTGGTATTTCTTGGATTTCTAAATGGTTCTTCTCCCAACTCTTCCCTTATCTGGTTTAGCCTCTCAAGTTCTTCATTTCTCATAAATACCTCGCCTCGAACTTCAAGAAAATCGGGTGCCGATTCTTTCAATCTCAATGGCACACTCCTTATAGTCCTCACATTCTCCGTGACATCATCACCCTTAAAGCCATCCCCACGAGTAACTGCCAATGAATATAACCTATTCTGATAAGTTATCGATATTGCTACGCCATCTATTTTTGGCTCTACAACATAAGTTACATTCTCACCAGAAGGAATAAGTCTCTTGACCCTACGGTCAAATTCTCTCAATTCCTCCTCATTATAGGTATTATCTATCGAAAGCATTGGTACCCTATGTTCTACCGCCCTAAATTCGTCTATCACCCTCCCCCCTACTCTTTGAGTAGGCGAGTAAGGAGTGCGAAGTTGCGGGTATTTCTTCTCTAACTCTTCTAACTCTTTCATCAACATGTCATATTCATAGTCCGAAATCTCCGGCTTCGCATAGACATAGTAAAGTTCATTATGGCGTTCTATTTCTTTGCAGAGAAATTCATGTCTTTCCTTTGCTTTTAAGAAATCATCATCCCACAAACTCATACCAATCACTCCTTAATTCTACATTAAAATATTATTACATCTGCTCTATTTTTATACTTACCAGTAGGATGATATAAAATCATATCCATACACTTATTCTCATTTATATCTACACTATGTATCATTCCAAAACTCGGCAAATTCAATTTCAACCAAGGCTTTGTTTTTAAAAACGCTTCTTTACTACCGCAATTTATTGCAATTACATTTTCAGACGCACCGTAAGCTATATCAAGTACACCATCACCAGAAAAATCAGCCACAGCATACGCTACCTGGTCACGACCCTCAGGTGCATCCATAGTTACTGAACTTGTATACGCCGGCTGATTGGGTATTGCATCCGCAGTAAACAGGAAAACTAACGCATCAACTGAAATTTTCTTTCTCAAAAAGAAATTTATAAAATTTGTCAATCCAAGGGGGATATTAAATAATATTAGGTCGTCTTTCTTGTCCCCATCCACATCCTTTATTATAGACAATGACATAGCTCCTTTTATCTTATACTCAAACTGTGGAGTTGCTGGGTACTTATAAGGGGATTCCGATATATACATCTTAATAGATGTCCTCATATTTATCGTGCCTTCAGTTTCACTTACAAGAACATCAGGAAATCCATCTCCATTTACATCACCTACTTTACACCCAAAATCCCACTTTTCACGAGAAGTTTTTATAAGCGGATATCTTTTAATTTCAGACCAATTGTTCCCCCTTGCAATAACCATCTCATCTTCCCCAACAATTGCCACCGGCTTGGGAATCTCCTCAATTTTCAATAACGGATATACAATAGGAAAATGGTAAAACAAAGTTAAACTATTACTCACATAAATCTGATGGAAAGTTTTCACATATATATTGTTCACCACATTTCCTTTTTCCACGATAGCAATCCCTATAGGCGTCGGAATAAGCCACTCTGAAATGTTATCCCCATTTAATTCATATGCCATCCCCTTAAGAATTAACGGCTCTTTGCTATCATATGGAAAAACAGTATGAAGCGATAAAGATGAAACAAAGTTCTTCTCACGATTTGAAAAATCGTATATATTTAGTCCATCACTATTACACATTACAATACTGCACCGCTTTTTCTCCTTATCTTCGGCGAAGAATAACACAGAAAAAGGTCTTTCTAATGTATACTTAGTAAACTCATCTTTAGAAAAGAATCCCTCATCTTCAGGTCTGCCCCAATATACTGTTGCCACTTTATCATAGCCATCTTCGCCACTCTGCAAGAAAAATATATCCTTATACCCATCCACATCTATATCAAGGCAATAAACATCTTTCACTGAATAATCTAAACTCAATGTAATCACAGTAGGTTGCTGAGATAAAACAAGTAAACTCAGTAAAAAATTATATAGTAACCCCAACATTTAAACATTCTCTTTTGAATTCTTAGATAAATAAAAATTTATCCTTCTTTTCACAGAATTCGCTCTATCTATTAATCTCTTTATCTCTTCTTTCTTATCATTACTCGATTCTGATAACAGTAAATTCTCCAAAGTTTTTATCAAACTATCAATATGTTTATCCATCCACTTTAATAAGTCTCTTTTTACTGGCATCCTCGATTTTAATATGACAAAGGGTTCTAACCTAATTCCTTTCCGTTTCACATATTCCTCAAACTCTACATCTCCTACCGAGGCTATATTAAAAAAAATTATTTCAGGATGATGCGCAACAAACTCAACAACTATTTTATCCGACACACCAACGCCTATTATATCTTTACATCTTTCACAAAGTTTACTAACAGGAACCCAGGGATCTTCACTACTTGCGAGATAATCCAAACATATCTTTTCAATCTTCTCAAGTTGACTCATAAATATCAATCTTCCAACAAATTAGTTTCTCTTGCTTCACCGCTACTTAAGATTTTAAATGTTTTTATCTCAAATGGCGAGAAATTAGCACTGAACTTTACCTTCAGAAATTTTAAATCGAAATCACATTTAGTCTCCATACCAAAAGATTCATATGCCCTAATAACCAAACAATCATCTCGCTCTGCCTTTTTTATTGCACAAACTATTACATTATCTTGGCTCACCTCAAGAAATGAATCTACCAAGTTTCTCTTCCCTGGATGATTAGGTTCAATATGAGTAATAGGAGGCACATTAAACTGCAAGGCTATTCGTGGCACATTAGCACATCTCCAATCTCCCTTATGTGGAAGTATCCTCAATTTCATTGTATGAGGTCCTTGGTCAATTATGTTATGCATAATGCGCGAATCAAAACGAGCAGGGTCGTGGTGTGCATAAGCGGGACTTCTAAGCAAAGTCACTCTCATTAAATTATCCCTCACATCATACCCGTAATTAGAGTCAGTGATGATTGATATTCCATAGGAAATTCCTTCCAACTTACCACTCAAATCTATCCACTGATGACCCGGTTCTTCCTCACCTGTAGGCGGTCTTCCTTCAGCCCAATACGGCATATCGTAAGTAGCGGTGCCTTTCCTAATATTACTTTCTAACTTCCATTTAAGAGCAACATACTTTTCATTCCATAAAGTATCTATTTGAACATCAATATATGGGAGTTCAGTATAAAGCATTACCTTTTGAACAATCCTTGAATTACCAAATTCAAACACTTGCACAAAAGTTCCTAAAACCTCACCTAAATCAAGAATATATTCATCGACCAGTTTAAAATTTCCAGCCTCAACCCTAAACTCGTCTATATTGTGACTCCAAGTATCAGAAGCATCAAGTATTGGAACAGGTAAGAAAGAATTCTTAGCAACCTCCTTCTTTATCTCTTTATCAAAAAGAGATTTCACTCCCCCTAATTTCGAGTCAAACAGCATTTTCCACCTATAATTTTCCAAAACTTTATCCACCCCATTCCATTTTATTCCCTCACCTTTTTTCTCGGCATTATTGTTATTTACTTTTTTACCTCTTGCATAAACTACTTTATAGCCCATCGAAGGAATGGTTATCATTAAAGCAAATCTCTTTCCTTCAGGTCTATCACCTATAACTACTTGAGATGGGACAATTCGAATATTCTCATCTACAAATTCTAATTCTCCGTCGATATCTTTACTTACAAACTCGCTTATAACCGTAACTTCGGAGACCTTCCACGGCAATGGGTTAAAAAATATAATGGGAGTTCCCTCGTAATCGGTCCATATCTCTTTAGAAATTATTTGAAGAAAGTTGTTAATAAATTTTCGGGCTATACATCTAGAATAACCTAAAAAGTCCATAACATCCTCATATGCACTTTTAACACAAGTACCAGCAAGAATATCGTGAAACTGACAAAAAAGAAGGGACTTCCATGCTTCTTGTAATTCATTTTGTGGGAAAGAAGAAAAACCCAATTTCCATCCTAATGTAGCAAACTTTTCAGCAGTAAGAATCAAATGCTCAGTCTCTCTGTTTAACCTTTTTATTCTTGAATACACACTATAACAACCCCGGGCATGGTGATGTAAACTTCCTCTTATCTTGGGAAGTTCTATCCCGCTTTGTACTACACCCTCAAAGTAGGTATCCAATTTTGAAAACTTAATGTCTAATTCGCCCAATTCCTCCCTTACCTTTAACATTGTTTCTATAGTCTCTGCGGTAGGTCCTCCGCCATGATTCCCAACACCGAAAAAGCATAAAAAATCCCTTTGCCCATTTACCCAATACGGGTACTTTTTTATATTCTTAATTTTCATAAGCACTTCATTAACATCACCTCCATAACTCTCCGGAATTACTGAAGCAATAATCGAATCTCCATTTGCTGCTTCCCAAATAAATGTTGTTCCACCACCATATATCCTCTCCATCGGCGGAGAAGGTCGCATAAATACATAGAAATCTATGCCTAACTTCTTGAATATCTGTGGAAGACTACCAGCATGTCCAAAACTATCAGGAGCAAAACCAATTCTCGCTCTTTTACCAAAAACTTTTTCAAAAAACAATTGTGAAAATACGCCGTGCCTGACAAATGACTCTCCACAGGGCAAATTACAATCAGGTTCTACATAGAAACATCCCACATATTCCCATCTTCCTTCTTTCACCCGCTCTATTATTCTCTCAAACAACTCGGGTTCTATTTCTTGAATCCACTCATAAAAACAAGAACTACCTGCAGTAAAATTTATTTCGGAATATTGTTCCATAAGTTTCAGCACACTTCTAAAAGTACTTCTAACTTCTGAAAAGCCCTCTCTCCATTCCCAAAGCCAAACAGGGTCTATATGAGCATGCCCAATCAAATGAATAGTTGACCTTTCCT
>CAZZMK010000099.1:0-4298 GCA_964655185.1 uncultured Nitrospirales bacterium
AACCTGACCCAGACACAGTGAGTGCAGGATTGCTTCACGATATTATTGAAGATACTGACACTAAATTTGAAGATTTAGAGAAAAGGTTTGGGATAGAAGTAGCAAAACTTGTTGATGGGGTTACTAAAGTTACTACTCAACAAAAGCAATTTGATGTAGTAAATAGTGATATACGCAAATTAGAGGCTATTCGGAAACCTCTGTTAGAAAGTATCTATGACCCCCGAATAATTATTATAAAACTTGCAGATAGACTTCACAATCTACGCACTATAAAATATCTGCCTGAAGATTCTCAAAAAAAGAACGCGAGAGAGACTCTAAATATTTACTCACCCATAGCCCATCAACTTGGTTTGTATAAGTGGAAAGTGCAACTTGATGATTTATCGTTTGAGGTTCTATATCCCGAGGAATTTAAGTGTATCTTACGGAGAATATCTAAGTCTTATAGTGAGCGTGAAGCGGAAATTAGGCAGATAATGGAGCATATAAAAAAGGATTTAGAATTTTTAGGAATAAGAGCGAGAGTTTTGGGCAGACCTAAACATATTTATAGTATTTACCAAAAGATGGTCAGAAATAAAATACCCCTTGAAAAGGTTATGGACCTGTATGGAATTAGGGTTGTGGTGCAAACTGAAGAAGAATGCTATAAGGTTCTTGATGTTGTACATAAACTTGGCACGGTGATGGAGTCAAGGTTTAGAGATAATATAAAGATACCAAGAGACAATGGTTATAGGTCACTTCACACAACGGTTTTACTTCCCGGTAAATATCCTCTTGAGGTACAGATTCGTACTGAAGAGATGGATTATGAGGCGGAATATGGAGTAACAGCACATTGGCGATACAAAGATGGGAAAATGACCTATTCCCCTGAATTCTTTAAGAGGATAGAGAGGTTTAGGCAGATAATTAATTTGCATTTTAATACTGAGAGGGAAGAGGAGATTTATAAAGACCTTGAGTATGACCTTCAACCGAAAGAAATTAGAGTTTTTACTCCAAAATATGATTATATAGACCTTCCCTATGGAGCCACAATACTTGATTTTGCCTATGCAGTGCATACTGAATTAGGCCATCATTGTATTGGTGGGGTGATAGGAGGAAAACTTCTTTCCATAGATACTCAACTTTTCCCAAATGCTATAGTGGAGATAAGAACATCTACTAAACAGGAGCCACAAATTGAATGGCTCAGAATTGCCAAAACAGGACGGGCAAGAAATAAAATTAGGCATTACTTGCGGGAAAAGGGAATACTGCCTAAAGTAGAAGAAAAACATAAAGATAAAGTAGAAGGAAAACATAAAGAAGAGTTGAAAGAGGTCGAGGGGAAGAAGAGTACTGAAGAGCAAAAACATTTTGACATTGCAGAATTTGAGCGTAATCTTGCTCTACTTGAACAAGCAGGAGAGGATTTAGATAAGGAATTGCAAACCGCGGTGAAGATTGATGGACAGAAAAACATATCGGTTAGGTTTGCGCGGTGTTGTAGTCCAACTCCGGGAGACGAAGTAGTGGCTTACTCTACAATTAAGGGTTATATCACGGTTCACAAGAAGGAGTGTAAGACTTTGTTAAGTCAGAATATAGATTCGTCAAGGATTCATAGAGCACGATGGGAATCTAAGTCGGTTAATCTCGCAATTGTTTTGATTGAAGCAAAGGTTAATAATAGGTTGTTTCAGGAAATATACAGTTATATCTCTTTTAATAAGATGATAGTAAAGAGTATTCAAATACTAAACTTAAAAAATACATTGTTTAGGATAGAAATATCGTTTCCGATTATTACACCTCATCATTCAAAAATGGTTGAGCAATTTATTCGTACCGTACGTGCTATGCCGGGAGTAATCCGTGTTAAGGCAAAATCCGTTCAGAACTAAATAAGGTATGTATATACTTATTCTGTATAGGTTCTAAGGTATATGGAAAGGTTTCGTTTAGTCTCAACATTCAAGCCTGCGGGAGACCAACCACAGGCTATAAGAGCGCTTGTTGAGGGATTGAGGGCTGGTGTTCGAAGTCAAGTATTATTAGGTGTTACAGGGTCAGGAAAGACTTTTACAATAGCGAATGTAATTGCGGAAGTAAACCGTCCAACACTTGTTCTTGCGCCTAATAAGATACTTGCAGCACAACTTTACGGTGAATTTAAGCAATTATTTCCTGAGAATGCGGTTGAGTATTTTGTGAGTTACTATGATTATTATCAACCTGAGGCATATATACCTACTACCGACACTTATATTGAAAAAGACGCTTCAATTAACGATGAGATTGACAAGATGCGACATTCTGCTACTCGTGCAGTTTTGTCAAGACGGGACTGTATAATTGTTGCTTCAGTTTCTTGCATATATGGTATAGGTTCACCAAAGACTTATAAACAGATGCGAGTGGAACTTCGTCCTGGTGATGAGTTCCCACGGGAGAAATTACTGGAAACACTGGTTGCAATGCAATATAGTAGAAATGATGTAGATTTTTATCGTGGTACCTTTCGTGTGCGAGGCGATATAGTCGATGTATTTCCTGCTTATGAAACTGAGCGGGCTATCAGGATAGAGTATTTTGGAGATGAGGTGGACAATATTCTTGAGTTTGACCCTCTTCGTGGTATTACTTATAGAAGGTTGCGTTGCGTGGAGATTTATCCGGGGAGCCACTACGCAACTACTCAGGATGCTATGGAAAGGGCAATTAAAAGTATTGAGCACGAATTAGAAGAGAGATTAAAAGAGTTAAGGTCAGAGGGGAAAGAGTTATTTGCCCAAAGGTTGGAACAGCGGACACGCTATGATTTGGAGATGCTTCGGGAGTTAGGGTACTGTCCAGGGATAGAGAATTATTCGCGCCACCTTGACGGTAGGATGCCGGGCGAACCACCTTATACTTTATTAGATTACTTTCCGAAAGATTTCCTGATGGTGATTGATGAGAGCCACATATCTATACCCCAACTAAGGGCGATGTATCACGGCGATAGGTCTCGTAAAGACCAATTAATTAACTATGGTTTTCGCCTTCCTTCAGCAAGAGATAATCGCCCACTTACATTTGAAGAGTTTATGGAGCGAATAAATCAGGTTATCTATGTAAGTGCTACACCTGGTGAGTTTGAGGTTAATGAAGCGGGTGGTGTAGTAGTTGAACAGGTGGTTAGACCCACAGGTTTAGTAGACCCTGAGGTTGAAGTTAGACCTGCGCAAAATCAGGTTCAAGATTTGTTAGGTGAAATTCAAAAGAGGGTGGAACAAAATGAAAGAGTACTTGTAACTACTTTGACAAAGCGTATGGCTGAGGAACTGACGGAATATTATAGGAAATTGGGGTTGAGAGTGAAATATATGCATTCGGATATTGATACTTTAGAAAGAATTGAACTTGTAAGGGAGTTGAGATTAGGCGAGTTTGATGTGTTGATAGGTATTAACCTTTTAAGGGAAGGTCTTGATATCCCTGAAGTTTCTCTCGTTGCCATACTCGATGCTGATAAAGAAGGTTATTTGCGGTCCGAAACAAGCCTTATCCAGACTTGTGGCAGAGCAGCGAGAAATGTCAATGGGAAAGTGATAATGTATGCGGACCAAATAACCTCGTCTATGGAGCGGGCTCTGAAAGAAATGGAGCGTAGAAGAAAGAAACAATTAGAGTTTAATAAGAAACATAAAATTACTCCACGCAGTATTCAAAAGCCTATTCCTAATATTGTTCCGCAATATAAGAAGACTACTCAGAAGAAATTAAAAGTTGCAGAGCCTGCAGAAGAGTATCTTGTTCTTCCCGAGGATATAAAGAAAGAGATAGAAAAACTTCGTCAATTGATGTTTGAATGTGCGGAGCGTATGGATTTTGAACAAGCGGCGGTTTATAGGGATAAGATGTTATACCTTCAAAAAATGGAGGTAGAATTAGGATTGTAAAAAATTCTTTCGTAGGGAAAGGAGTTAGGCTAAAGTTTTTCAATGAGGGTTATGTAGAATTCTATTGCTTTTAGGTAATTCTTTATCTCTATTCTCTCATTGATATTGTGTATTAGGTCTAATTCTTCCTTAGTAAATCTAAGAGGTTGGAATCTGTATAAGAATTTAACTACATCTTTGTAATTAGCGGAATCTGTTCCGCCAAGGGTTAATGTAGGAGCAACTGGAATATCTCCCCATACCTTTTTGATTGTGTCTCTGATAAGTCTATAACCATCTGAATTAATATCAGAAATTGGGCTTGCTTCATCTGTTTTTTCAGGGGAGAACTCTTCGATTTGTATTCGTGTGTCATTG
>CAZZMK010000100.1:0-7333 GCA_964655185.1 uncultured Nitrospirales bacterium
ATATTCACCCGCTATTTTTAATGCCTTCAAAGGGTGCAAGGATGGAAGAGGAGGTAATTCTTGAGTAGAGGCAACCGGAGCAGGAGCAGGCTTGAAATGAGCCTGGAGAATAGGTCTCTTATGTGTACATGAGAAACCAAGTAACATCCATACTACTAACAAAAAAAACCACACCACTATCTTCTTATAATACATTATTAAAACTTCCTATTCCTTACTGCTCATATATACAACTTATAGTATATCCGTTAACAATTACATACAACTTATATTACCAACCGAATTTACTCCCTTTCAACAACTCGCGCTATCAGAGATTTTATACTATCAAGGTCAAACGGTTTTTCCAAATATGGACTCTTTATACTCTTTAAAAATATTTTGGTGAAAGGACTTAATGAATCCCCAGTAATAACTAGAATCCTATCCTCTGAAAATCTCTCTTTTTGGGTAATTTCTTCATAGAAACTAAGCCCAGTAGGTCCTTCAGGGAATAGAAGGTCAAGAATAATAAAAGATATTGGCGTGGTAGTAATTATTTCTTTAGCTTTTTCACAATCCCGTGATACATATACATTGTAGCCTTCCTTTTGAAGGGATGACTTTAATAAATCTGCCAAATCTTCATCGTCTTCAATAACTAATATATTAAAACTACCACCCTCTTTCCTTACCTCCCCTATAGAAACTACTTCAAGCGCAGGTAATCTAATTGTAAAGTTGGCACCTCCTGACTTACTTTGTCCTACTGAAATATGCCCACCTAACGATTCTATGACGGTTTTCGCAAGCGATAAACCTAAGCCAATACGTCCTGATTCTCTTTCTGGAGTAAAGAAAGGTGTGAAAATCTGCTTCCTAATTTCTTCAGGAACCCCTTTACCATCATCTTCTACTGTTATAATGAGTTCTTTCCCTTCTGGAACTAAACTTACTAAAACTTCTTTAGACGCATACCGTAAACTATTATCAATAATAGCAATTAAGGCTTGGGCAAACTGATATGGGACGCAGGAAATATATACGGGAGAGGCACTAAACCTAAAAACTACCTTCTTATCATCAGATTCAGAGAATACTGGTAATACCATAGAACGGACTAAAGCATCTACTTCTACTTTTATGAATGCTTCTGAGAATTCTCCCAAAAAGCCCCCAATTTGATTAAATATTTCCCTGCACTCCTCACATTTTTTCTTTATCCGAGCCAAAATAAGTGGATTGGTCGTATTACCTTCCTCCAACAAAAAATTAACCCCACTCAGAATATATGAAATAGGTTCTCTCAAACGCCGAATCAATGTAGGAACTAACTGACAATCAACTAAATTCTTTTGTATAACCTCAATATATTCCTCAACACTCTTTGCTAATTTTCGTTGTTCTGAAATATTATCCAAAGTAACTAATAATCCATAAACCGATTTATCTTCACTCATAATAGGCATAACTGCAAGCGCCACCCATATTTGGTCAGAACCATTTTCTATGCATACTTCCTCTATATAAGTCCTCCCCTCTCTAAGCACCTTATCGCAAATGCACTCACTCGTCCTCCCACTCTTTCTAAAAAGGGAACAACATATTCTCTTATCCGCCTTAAATTCCTGTTTCAAAAGTGGAGGTAAATCATCCCAATTAACTGAATAAATAACTTTCTTATTTGCACCGATTATCTGAGAAGTCAAAGTAACATAGGGGAGAAGAACTTCTCCCAAATACCTAATAAATGGTTCAGGTCCTATATTATTAATCCCCGAAACAGGCTCTAAAATTATCATCAATTCCCTGATAGTACCACTTTCATCACAATAATAACTTACCCTAAATTTATAATCGACCTTACGCTCCCCTATAATTAAACTACCGTCAAACCTGAAGTTCCCAACCATACTTCTATGACGCAGAACTTTTTTAATCTCATTACTTGTAGCATCATCCAAATACTTGAAAATTGATTGCCCCCTCAGATCATGTAGAACCTCGCTTTGGGCTACAATCTGCTGAAAAATTATATTAAATTCCTTTATTCGCCCATTTTCATCTATAATAACTAAAGGATGATCACAACAGTTTATTAACAAATAAAATCTTCTTAAATAAATAGAATCTTCATCAAAACTCATATTGTTTTCACTAAGGTGCTCAGACAAACTACTTGGATACCTATTTATTATTTTTCACTAATCATAGATTGCATTTCACTTAAACTATTTCTTTCCAAAGTAGGTACATTCCCTCCACACCATTTTTTAAGGGCAAACCTTACTTGCTTTCCTGCGACACCGTCCACCGGCAACCCCATCTCCAATTGAAGTTTTCTAACTGCTTTTACTGTATCTTCATCGTACACATCTGTTAGGTTATCTGTAACAAGCCAACCTCCTTTTTGAAGTAATTCCTTCAACAGCCTTACATTTTCACCCCTACTACCTAAATTCAATGCTTTATATGGGCCATCATCTCTCCATGGTATAACTGCTATATTTTCAAAAATAGCCCTAAACGAATCAATAGGAATTTCAATCCAGGAATGATTCGGCTCAAAATACAATACAACGGTAGAGTTTGATTTATGAACTAAGGCACACCAAATTTTGTTCCCTCTATTCTGAATTTGTACTAAGGCAGGAAGGTTGATAGATAGAAGATGTGAAACAGCAGGTTGCAACACCTCCACGGATAAGCCATTATCTAAAAAGAATTTTGCAAGTTCTTGAGGTTTATCTCCATAAGGTTCACCATTAACCAAAGCCATCTTCCACAATCTAAGCAATAGTAAAGTACTTTCTCTCCTACTTACAGTCGGGTCGATATGAAACAAATCAATATCAAATGTCTTTTCAGGATTTTCACTCGCTACATAATTTCTATTTGTTTTTTCGAAAGTATTATTCTCATTCATAGGGGTAAATTCTTTGCTTAACGCCTCTACCTGCAATACGGGTCTTCTTAATCCACTTTCTCCAATAATAGCCTCATTAAACCTTTTTAATTCTCGGACCAATTCATCTAATGGCAAAAACCATAAATTGATGGCAAAAATTACTAAAAATACTCCAAGAGCAAAAGATAATATTGGAAATCTTCTTTGAACAGTGTTAACTTCCGATTTTTCCTTAGGTTCTTCAGGAGAGTATAACTGTGGCTGAAGTTCTTTTATTGCTTGTTTTACTATTTTATGATTTATTTCCTTTGTCTCTTTTGTAAATCCAACAAGAAGGCATCTATCACAAATAGAGTTTATCAGACGAGGAACGCCTTTACTCCACTTGTAGATAAGTTTCAATGCTTTCGGAGTAAATACAATCTTATTTTTACCACCCGCTACATGCAACCGATAAGCAATATATTGAGAAGTCTCCTCCCGATTGAGTGGCAGTAAATGATATCTCGCAGTAATTCTCTGATTTAACTGCCTAAGTTCATATAATTTTAGCCGTTCTTGAAGTTCGGGCTGACCTATCAAAACTATTTGAAGAAGTTTTTCCCTATCTGTTTCTAAATTTGACAAAAGCCTTATCTGCTCAAGCACTTGGGGCGTTAGATTCTGAGCCTCATCTATAACAAGCACGCAGTTTTTACCTAAACTCGATTTTTTAAGTAAAAATTCATTTAACTGGTCTGTTAATTCAAGAAGATTATCAGAATTTGGCTGTTCCTTAAATTCAATCAAGATTCTCCTCAAAAGTTCAACAGGATTCAATGTGGGATTAAAAATAAAAGCGATTTCGATATCCGTGTCCAATTGAGATAACAAAGCACGGCAAATCGTCGTCTTGCCAGTACCAATTTCCCCAGTTACCATAACAAATCCAGCGCGGTTTTTTATGCCGTAAAGCAAATGAGCAAAAGCATCCTTATGCTTTTCACTCAAAAATAAGTATCTGGGGTCTGGCGTTAAATTAAATGGTTTCTCTTTTAATCCATAAAATCGTTCGTACATACACAATAACCACTTGTCAATAGTTATTATTTTACATTATGGAAAGGAAAAAAACAAGCAATTTAACATTAATGGAACCAATGTGTGTTATAATATGTCTAATAAGGTAACACCTCGATAGTTATTCTACTATAGAGCAAAAATACAAACGCTAAAACTTCCGAGAGAGGAGTTGTAAAAATGGACAACAGCAAATTAACAAGAAGAACGTTCTTAACAGTCACTACATTAACAGTAGCAGGTATTGCAAGTGCTAAAAAAGTGGTACCAAATACCGCCAAAGTAGTACCGAGAAAAGTATCACCTAATGAGAAACTAAATATAGTAGGTATTGGTGTAGGTGGACAAGGAAAAGCGGATATCATGGGTTGTAAGAGCGAAAACATCATTGCATTGTGTGATGTAGATGACAAAAGAGCAGAAGAAACATATCATCTTCTCCCCAATGCGAAGAGATATAAAGACTACAGAGAAATGCTGGAAAAACTCGACAAAGAAATAGATGCTGTGGTTATTTCTACACCAGACCATGTGCATGCTCCTGCAGCCTATATGGCGATGATGATGGGCAAACACGTAAGGGTTCAAAAGCCTTTAACTCATACAATAGCAGAAGCAAGGCTTCTGGCAAAGGTAGCAAAAGAAACGGGCGTAATTACTCAAATGGGAAATCAAGGGCACGCACACGATGGTGTCCGTGAACTTTGTGAGATGATATGGACGGGTGCAATCGGTGATGTAAAAGAAGTACATGCTTGGACTAACCGTCCTATATGGCCTCAGGGAATTACTAAGCCTTTAAAGAAACACCCAGTTCCGCCTACATTAGATTGGAACTTGTGGATAGGACCTGCACCAATGAGAGATTATAACCCTGGCTACTGCCCATTCAAATGGCGCGGATGGTGGGATTTTGGATGTGGTGCAATAGGAGATATGGCGTGTCACATTTTGGATCCTGTTTTCTGGGCACTTAAACTTTATGAAGCCCCGAAGTATACTGTTGAGGTAATTACTCAAGAAGGAATGAATCCACAAACAGCCCCGAAGAAATCAATAATAAAATATGAATTCCCTGCGAGAGGTAATATGCCTCCAGTTACTTTATACTGGTATGATGGTGGCTTATTACCAAAACGGCCTGAAGATATTCCTGCGAATGAAAAGTTAGGAGATGGAGACAACGGGTCATTGTTCATAGGTACTAAGGGATATCTCACAACCGGTTGTTATGGTGACGACCCAAGATTGCTACCTGCTGAGAAGATGAAAGACTATAAGAAGCCAGACCCGTTTATTCCGCGAATTCCCGACGAGAACCCATACAAGAATTGGATTGAAAGTATAAAGAACAATCAAAAAGCATGCTCAGACTTTGAATATGCAGGTCCACTTACTGAAGTGGCTAACATGGGTAATGTCGCTCTCTGGGCAGGTGAAAAGATTGAGTTTGATGTAGCTCAGATGAAGATTACAAATGTCAAAAAAGCAAATAAGTATCTGACAAAAGAATATAGAAAAGGTTGGGAACTCCCCGTGTAGCCCCACTCTTGCTCATGGTTCCCTCCTTATGCCCTCGTGAACGATGTTTCACGAGGGTCAATTCTTTCAACAAAATAAATACTTAAATCTCTGTTTTGATCATCACGACATTGAACAACAAGTGAGCCCATTATTGTAGAACAATCAATAAACCAACAATATAAATTAAACATATCTAAATATACTGAAAACCCACTTTTATCGTAAGTTCTATTACCTTTAAATAGTCCCAAAGCCATTTTTATAAGTAAGGAAACATTACTAAAATCATTAATACCTAACTTCTTGAAACATTCGTAAAGTGTCCATACAAAAGTTGGAGTTTCTACATCGTCTTCTATAAGTGGTAATTGAGGAAAAATTTTCCTTACTACACGCAACACCTTCTCATATCCCCTATCTCGCGAATGAATATCAACTGCAATCGAATTTAATGAGGAAATACCAACAGCAAGCCAATTCAGCGAATGACTTATCGAGGCAAACATTCTCCTTTTTAGTATAATATCCCTTTGGGATAAACAAACAATTTTCTGACCAAGTACACTATCGAAATACTCAATTTCAACTCCCCAATATCTTGCAAGTAAACATATAAGATATCTACTAACTACAATTTCTCGTTTTCTTTCTTTGCTTTTATAATCTCTAATACGTTCCCAAATTAAAGAAAGGCTATCAGGAAATTCTCTAATTAGTTCAGCAAAACTATACTTACTCAAAAGATTCGTATCGAAGAGGATTATCGCTTCACTCTCAGGAAAGGGAATTTGGGACATTTACAGTATCAAGCCTTTTATTTACTTTTTCTTCCGTTCGTAGATGTGCAAAACTTTTCCCGAAGGCAACGGATAAGCCTTATATACATAATTTTCAATGAATTCCTTCTCAACAGCAATTTCTTTATCACTTAAAAAACGAGGGGATTTATTTCCACTGGCAGAGCCAAACATTATGTAATCAGGTTTTCTCGATAATACATATTTCCCATCTCCTTTTTCGTGACCAGCAAATCCCTTACCTAAATTGGGTATATGTCTATGAGCAATATGCTCATCATTTAAACCGAGCATATCAATAACCCTTAACCGAGAATAATAAGCCACACTCCCCGCAGTATTAGTTGCGAGTAGAGAATCAGGAGGCACATTAGCCCTTAACCATTCTCCACTCTCCCTCCCAACTTCAGCCACTCTATCTGAAAGAATTCTGTCATATAATGACTTATCATTATAACATTGCCACAGATTAAAGCAAACAATAACAACCAAAGCAACAAAAGCTCTCCACCTTGAGAAACCTGTTATCGACAAACCATAACCAGCAAGAACTGCAACCACAGGCGATATATGAGCAAAAAATCTATACGCAGGCATACAATCTCCCCCCACAGCAATAACATACAAGAATTGAAGAATAACAGTTAAACCCATAGCAGTAATGAAAAATCTTTTATTCCCCCAGCCTTTTCCAGAAAGTAACTGAGTAAAAACAACTGGAACCCATATTATGGAACTGCTTAAAACAAAATACTTTGTATAATCAATACCCCTTTTTATCTGGTCCCAAGTAGAACCTACTTTAACATAAAAAGTATTTGGCAGGAGCCACCCATAGTAGTAATAACGCCATAAGAAATATGGGAAGTAAATAATTCCAAAGCCTAATATTAATAATATAGGTGCAAACCATGTTTTTTTCTTCCAGGCATCGTAACTCACACAGAGGAATATTGGAGGTAGGAGGATACCTGCATCAATCCGAGTCATTGTAGTAAGGGCTATTAATACTCCCACCAAGAAATAGCCTACCCATGAAAACAAACTTTTAGATAACAACTCATTA
>CAZZMK010000101.1:0-2729 GCA_964655185.1 uncultured Nitrospirales bacterium
CCCACGTCCGTACCCCGAAACCCCAGCCCCCACCCCCAACACCCGGCCCCCGCAAACGCCGCAGGCATTCCTCTTAGTTCTTTCGTGTTTTTTCAATGATACGGCGACCACCGAGATCTACACTCTTTGCCTACACGACGCTCTTCCGATCTGATGTGAGGGTTTTATAGTATTTATTATATTAGGATAGTGAAATGACATTATACGAATTATACGATTTAATATATTCCTATATTGCAGAAGATATAATTACCTATTCTATTGCAGGGGTATTGCTGATAATTCTTATCTACATTACTCGAAAGTGGTCACTTCCTTTTCTTTTCTACGCTATAGAAACACTGATATACCTAATAATTATGCATGTTGTAATGCACGGATTAGTCATACTTGCTGTATGGTTCTATGTGAATACTCAAATGAGGGCACTGAGGCCTGATGGCACGCCTGCTTATGTCCCCGACTGGCAAACGCCACTTGTAGATTTCTGGAATAGAAGTGGGTATATCCCTGATTGGCTCTTTAAACTCGAGTTTTTCTTGGCGGTGCTGATAATATTTCTTGTTTGGCGGTATCGACCACCGAAACTCGGACCTGTCAAGCGGAGACGGAAATTTAAGGTATCCGAAGAATATGAACGGATGAAAAAAGAGTTGGAGGAAAAGAAGAAGAGATATCTGAAAGACATACTGCCATAATTTATTGTTTTTAACATTATTTTACATTTATGATTACATTGAAGGGAAGGGAGTTTTTATTGTATAATTAGTAGGAGAGATGGAGAGTGTATTTGGTATGAAACCTTCTGAAATTAAGAAGATTGAAGATAAAATTCGAGCAATGCTCAGAGATAGTAAATTGAAGAGGATATCTCGAGCGTCTATAAAGAAAAGGCTTACCAAAGCGGGGTATAGTCTTTCGGACATTGAGCAGGCTCTAAATAGAGTTTTGCCTGTAAAAGGGGGAAGAAATAACCGATTAAAACGGTTCTTTCCGAAAATTTGTGTACCTGCATTTTTTATTCCAGATGGGGAGAGGTATAGGTATAGTCGGGAGGCTTATGGGGCTTTGATTAGGTTGCATACATATCAATTATTAAACCCGCAAGATTGGAAAAATTTATTGGAAAAGTTAAGTAATATTAGAGGGAAGATATATTTAGGGGAAGTACTTAAAACCCTTGAGCAGGTAGTTATTAATCGCTATCCTATGGAACAGGTAAAGGCAATATGCGACGTGGCTCTGGGTAGTAAGTCAATGTATCAGTAATTTGAATGTTGCGTGCAATAATCTATATAGGGAGGATGGTTTGAGATTCAAGGCGGGCTGTTGGAAGTGTGTATAGGAGATAGTATTTAGAATGTTTTCTATGTAAGGTTTGCTCTTTTATTTTCGCATTTAATAAGTTATATAGTTTGTTGGGAATAACTTAAAAATTTCACCTTGTTAAATTGTAAGTTGAATAGATATTTGTGTATAACAAGGTAAAATTTTAGTGATAAGATGGGTTTAACAGGCAGTTTGGGTTGCTATTGTTTAAGTTAGGAAAATGAAATGAGTAAATACCTCGTAGTAGTAGAGTCGCCTGCGAAGGCACGGACTATTAATAAATACCTTGGTAAGGATTATAAGGTAGTACCAAGTTATGGACACATTCGCGACTTGCCTGAGGAGCGGATGGGTGTTGATATAAAAAATGGGTTTATTCCAGAATACGTACTTATACCTAAAGCGAAAAGGGTGGTAAGCCAGTTAAAGAAAGAAGCAAAGAATTCGGATAAAGTTATAATTGCATCCGACCCCGACCGCGAGGGGGAGGCAATAGGTTGGCATGTGTCTGAGGTTTTAAGTTCTACCCAAAAGCCTGTAGAGAGAATAACATTTAATGCGATTACAGAGCGTGCTATAAAAGAGGCCATTAATAATGCTCGTGCTATTGATATGAATCTTGTCTATGCTCAGCAGGCTCGCAGGATTCTCGATAGGTTGGTCGGGTATAAACTTAGTCCATTGGTTCAGTGGACAATTAGAAGGGGCTTGAGTGCGGGGCGTGTGCAATCGGTAGCGGTTCGAATGGTTTGTGAGCGTGAAGAGGAAATCAGGGCTTTTGTTCCGCGTGAGTACTGGGATATAGAAGGAGTTTTTCGTAGAGACAATGGAGAAGAGTTTTCTGCGAAGTTGAAGAAAATAGATGGTGCGGATATAGAAATCTCCAGTGAGGCTGATGCTAATAGAATCATTTCTGAAGTGAAGCAGGTCGAACGGTTTAGGGTTGTCTCGATAGAAGAGAAGGAGGTAAAACGCAATCCACAGCCACCTTTCATAACAAGTACTCTTCAACAGGAGGCTTCACGAAAACTTAATTTTGCACCAGAGTATACTATGCGGATTGCTCAGGAATTATATGAAGGTGTGGAGTTGGGGGAAGAAGGTGCTGTTGGTCTAATTACGTACATGCGAACTGATTCACTTAGAGTTGAGCCAGAGGCTATTAACGAGGTGCGGGAGTTGATAAAAAGTAATTTCGGAGAACATTATCTTCCAGAGAAGCCGAATTTATATAAGAGTAAGAAAGGTGCTCAAGATGCGCACGAAGCGATAAGGCCTACATCATGTTTAAGAACGCCTGATAGTGTAAAGCAGTATCTAAGTGAAGACCAGTTTAAACTATACAACCTAATCTGGCTTAGGTTTGTGGCTTCGCAAATGGTGCCTGCGGTTTATTCGCA
>CAZZMK010000102.1:0-5075 GCA_964655185.1 uncultured Nitrospirales bacterium
AAATTGCCCTGGTCGATATAAGATTGTATTAATTTCTTAATTTGTAATTGAACTGACTCGTCAACGAGTTCCTCGTCGCTTAATACATTTTCCAAAAAATCTGACAACATCTCTAATTTAGTAACTTTTTCACTGAGATAAAACCAGCCACTACGCATATTCAATCTAATTCTCTCGTTTGATGCTTTAATAACCAATCTATTGATGAGTTCCATCTGTAAGAGAGATACGATTACTAACAGTGTCAAAAAAACTATAATCAATCCACCTATTAATTTGAACCTCAAACTTTTTATTCTATTCATATACCAATCCTACAATCTGTCCATACTCCAAATGTAAGGATATCTTTTTGGAAACAAGATTTTTATCAATTGTTTAGCATCATCTGAAATTCCTATAATACCCTCATTGATAAGGTCTTCTCCACTTTCCAACCCCATAACAAGGTATGTAAGTTCGTCTCTCCCTATTGTTATTTTGTTTTTCCCTAATCTATTAGAGATTAAAATATCTCCATTCCTTGCAAAAATATTAAATGTTCCAGAGTCGAGTAAAAGAGTTAATTCTAATTCTTTATATTTCAAGTCGCTCAGATGTAATAATTTCTCCCACTCGGGTATTAAACATTGTAGGGTTTCTTCAGTGTTATGAATAGTTGCCATTCCGATAGCGGAACGGCTGATAGCACAAGGAGATAAAGAAAAGCCTGCTTCTTTAAGCCAATTCAACATTTGAAATTCTGGAGGAACTAAAAATCTTACATACATACAGCCGAATCTCTCAGCCCATTTAAGAATGAAGTAAAAAAGAGGTTCGAATGATTCCCGAGAAAGGCATCCTACTTCTTTTACGGTCAATATTTGCTTCCATTCGATATCAAAATAGAAGTAGCCATGAATCCTACCGAGAATATCAAAGATTACAAACATATTTTTAATTTCCCTCCACTTTAACGAGTAGTGTGAGTGGGTTCTCAAAATTGAATATGATATTCCTTCCTCACAGTAGTCGTGAATCTTCTGAATAACTGGCACATCTGCAGGTTTTACCCTCCTAATTCTATATTCATAAGCAGTAGGTTCTAATCTTTTTAAGACTTTTTTTCTGACCCTTAAATCGAAGTGGTACTCAAAAAAGGTTGGAACAAATCCAAACCGCTGATACATGCGAGGTACTCTAAATATATATGAAAAGTTAAACTTATGCTTTTCAATGTAGTGAAGGCTATCTCTAATTATTCTACTTGCAATCCCTTTATAATTGTTGAAATTAGAAGAAAAAACCTTCCCCACGACGGCTGTTTTAAATCTTGATTCACCTAACTTCACAAATTCGGGTAATATTAGTAGACCTGCAAGAACTTCTCCATCTGAGACTGCTATTCTAATGTATTCGGGAGGGAAGTATGGATACCTTGCCTTTATAAATAATTTATACTTCTCTGCGTCTTCATTAGTATTTTCTAAACTCTCAAGTAAATCCAGAAATTTGCGAACTTCTTCGTGTTTAGCACCTCTTATTTCTACTTCTCTCTTCATAAAAATAAATTTCCCGCATAAACTGCAACGAAAAAAATAATTTACAAGGTTTCAAAACAGTCCAAATATAGAAATAATATAATAAACTAAAACAAAGGGGGTTAAGAATTGCACCTTACTCATGTCGAAGTGCTTCGACAGGGTCCATATTAGCAGCTCTGAAGGCGGGATATATCCCGAATAGTACCCCAACTCCTGCAGATATGATAAATGCAATTAGCGGACTCCAAAACTGAACTATTGTAGGCATAGAGGAGAAATACGTAATGAGTTTGGGGATTATGAATCCCAGTCCTATCCCAAATACCCCACCTGTGCCTGACAAAATTACAGTTTCTACAAGGAACTGCAAAATGATATCTCGTTTTTTTGCTCCAAGTGCTCGTCTAATTCCAATTTCACGTGTTCTTTCTGTGACAGTGGCTAACATGATGTTCATTATTCCAATCCCACCTACAAGCAAAGATATACCTGCGATAGTACCCAAAACAAGATTGAAAATTTGCTTTGTTCTCTCAGCCTGTCTTAAGAGTTCAAGGGGGACAATTATATTATAGTCTTTCTGTTTGTGATATCTTTTGAAGAGGTCGTCTATTATTTGAGCCACCTCTTCCACTCTTTGCTCAGAATCGACCATAACAATCATTTCGTGTAGTTCTACTCTTTCCGCTTCAAAGCTCCCGGCGGCTCGCCTAATTAGAGTTTCACCAAATCTTTTTTGTGCGCAAGTAATCGGAATATAAATCTTATACGATTCAGTAGTAAAGGGGGTAGTAGTTACTCCAACCGAGGCACTTTTTCCCCTTCGGGGCTGTTCAGAACTCTTCTTAACTGGCGATATTTCCCCTTGATTACTCATAAACATTGTTCCGCCTGTAGGAATCTGAAGGTTACCTCCAATATCTTCATCTTCAATTATTCCTATAACTCTGTAGTATGATGAGCCTACTCTGACACTTTGAGAAATAGCACCGCCCATTGGAAAAAGCTTACGAGCAGTGGAAAAAGACAAGACACAGACATTTTTTACTTCCTCTAATTCCTGCTCCGTAAAATATCTCCCCTCCACTAAATTTAACTTTCGCATCTCTGGATACCAACTCACCGTTCCAATAATTTCCCCATCCACTCTCCACTTATTATTCCACACAATGTCTCTAATGATTCTATTAGGCACCACTACTTCTACATTCGGTATAGATTCTCTAATTCTTATAGCGTCTTCCCTTTTTATTCCGTATTCTATTACTCTACTTCTTTCAGCAGTAGCCCGTTGTTCAAGAGGTGGCTTTACACTTTTAATGATTATGTTTCTACTTCCCAATTTTCTAATTTGTTCTTGTGCTACGTGGCTTGCTCCCTCCCCCACTGCGAGCATTGCTATCACTGAGGCTACGCCGAAAACTACCCCTAACATAGTTAGAAGGGAGCGAAGCCTATGCAACCAAAGACTTCTAAATCCCATTGCAATAATTCTTACCAATCTGTAGTATAAGGTGAAGTATTTCATACTCTCAGGTCGCTTTCAATCAATCCATCTTTTAGTCTTACTATTCTTTCAGCGTATTTCGCAATGTTTTCATCATGGGTAACAAGGACTATTGTTTTCCCTGAATTGTGAAGTTCTCTGAATATCTCCATAATCTCTTTTCCCGATTTAGAATCGAGGTTTCCAGTGGGCTCATCTGCAAGTATCAACAAAGGGTTATTAACAAGAGCCCTTGCAATACCGACTCTTTGTTGTTGCCCTCCGGATAGTTCTGTAGGTTTATGGTTCAATCTATTTCCTAACCCGACCCTTACTGCTAATTCGATAGCCCTTTTTCTCGATTCTCTGGGAGAAACTCCCTGATAATAAAGAGGGATTTCGATATTTTCTACCACTGATAACTGAGGGATTAGATTATAAGATTGGAAAACAAACCCTAAATAATTACATCTGATATCAGAAAGGGTGTCATCATCCAATTGAGCGACATCTTCTCCGTTTAATATGTATTTTCCTTCAGTAGGTCTATCTAAACATCCAAGTAAATTTAAGAGAGTAGACTTTCCAGAGCCTGAGGCTCCCATAATACACACAAACTCTCCTTTATTAATTTCGAGATTAATCTCCCTAAGGGCTAAAATTTCAACTTTGCCCATCTTATAGGACTTTCTTACTCCCTCGAGTTTTATTATTGTTTCCGACATAGACCCAGTAATCTAATATCAATTTTCATTTAAGAACTTTCTAAAGTATCCCTTTTCTTTTTTCCTGTCTCTCGTTTCTCTTTTTCTGTAGCCCCCAAAGATTCAGTAGGATAACGGAGAAGAACCATTTCCCCTTCTTTAAGTCCATCTTTTACCTCTATAAAGGATTCATTATAATCTCCAGTTTTAATAAATCTAAGTTCGGTCCTATCTCCTTTTTGTACATAACAAGCCTGCTTACCGTCTATGTTAGTTATACATTGAAGTGGAACATATAACACATTAACTAACTCGGCTACTATAATTTCTACTTGCGCTGTCATACCAGGCTTTAACCACGGATAATTTCCATCTACGATAACAAAGGTATCGTACACTTTTAAGTCAGGGTTGAGCCATCTATTTTGAGCGTTTGGTAATACACCAACCTTTTCCACAGTACCAAACAATTCTTCCTCAGGGTATGCATCTACCCTAATTCTTGCTTTTTGACCGGGCTTTATCCTTTTAATATTTGACTCATGTATTTTTGTTCTGACCCTCATAACTGAAGTATCAGGTATTGTAATTATTACCTGCCTTTCCCTGACGGTGGCACCTTCTTGAATTCTATCTTGCATAAACCTATCTTCCCCACCTCCGTATACTACTAATCCAGGCTTTGTAGCACGAATGGTACATTTTTGTATTTGGTCTTCGATCTCTTTTTTCTTTCTTAATTCAAGTGCATATTGAGCCTTTGCAGAATTGAGTTTTGCTTCAGCCTGGGCTAATCGCGATTTAGCAAGTTTCTGTATCCTTATATACTTCCAAAGCGCTTGGATATATGCGGCTACCAACTTTTCTGCTTGCTTAGGAAATTCATACTGAACAAATAGGGACTTACTGTTATTGGCTTGTTCCAAAGCAACTTGTCTCCTTTTCACAGTTAATTCATCTGTTTCGAGGTCTGTTTGAGTAACAAAGTTTTTTTCAAATAATCTACGGGTACCTTCGAGTTTTTTCTGGGCTAATTTTAAATCCTCCTCCGCAAGTATAGAGTCAGTTGTATATTTTTGGAGGATTTGTTGTGCTTCCCCGTCGCCTAAAAGGGATGGGTCAGCATATTTTCTGAAATCCACAGAGCCTGTTGTAATAGCGGATATGAGAAATGCTACTGATTCACTTTCTTTTTCACTATTTCCGTCTTTTGTCTCCAAAAAGTTCGGTTCTTTTTCATCGTCGAAACTCATATTGTTTCGATTATTTTGGGCAAAAGAGTTATTCAAATTGTTTTCTGTGGGGTTTGTAAAATAATGAAGTTCTTCAGGTTCTTCTGCCAATGGCTCCAAGATTTTTCCT